>JABDRA010000361.1 GCA_013041995.1 Anderseniella sp.
GTCATGGTCAATGCATCATCGGCACAACCAGTGGCGCTCATATAGGTGCCGGTCTGCTTGCGGCACTGAACGCAGTGACATGCCACGACATCGCGCAATGCGCCCGTCACTTCAAACTTAACACCGCCGCACAGGCAGCTTGCCTTGTGTGATGTGGTCATTGGGTTTTCATGCCTGAAAGGGCAGCGATATGATCCGGCGTGATGCCGCAGCATCCGCCGATAATCTGCGCACCTGCGTCTCGCCAGCCCTGGGCCGCGACGGCAAAATCAGCCGGGGCGATGTCAACGAACTGCCAGTCCGGCATGGTGAACTCGCCGGCTTCCGGATAGGCACCCGTCGGTCCCGACCAGTTGGCGGAAATGATCTCCAGCCCTTCCAGTATGGTGTCGATCGGCGAGTGCATGATCAGGCAGGCATCCGGATTGAAGCGGGTCAGTTCCCTTACAATCGGTTCCAGCAATTGGTCAGGGTGGTTGACGCCTGCCAGTGCACCGTCGCCAGTGCGTTCAACCGCAATACCGACCCAGACCGGCAGACCGGTATTGACGGCTGCCTCCACCGCCCAGCTTGAAAACTTCGTGTCGCGCATCATTTCCATGATCAGCAGGTCTGCACCGCAGGCTTTCAGATTGGCAGCTTTCGCGTCGAACAGACGGCGCACGGTATCATCGTCCCAGGTGAAGTTCGGGTCGAAATCATCGGTCCCCTTTGCAATCGGCCGCATCACGGAAATCGAGCCCGCCACGCATACCGGGCGGCCGGCCGCGTCGGCGGCCTCACGCGCTATCCGCATAGCGATCGTATCGGTTTCGATCAGGTCGGCATCACGGCCATGGGCGTTGAACATCAACGGGGCCGAGGCATAGGTGTTGGCCGTAATCACCTCGGCACCGACCTTGATGTAGTCGTCATGCACCGCGCGCACCACGTCCGGATGGGTGCGATTTGCCTCGGCGCACCACACATCTGAATCCATTTTCACGCCCCGGCGCTGGATATCCGTACCGGTTCCGCCGTCCAGAATAACCAGTTCGCCATTGTCGAGCTTGGATTTTACGTGTGCATACATTTCGGTCTTCCTCCTGGCGGTAATGGTCTAACCGATTGTCTCAGGATCGACACCGCGCGCTTTCATGAAAGCGACCATATGGAAGCGGGTTTGGTCTGGCGAGTAGAAATACTCAAGGCCCACCGGGCAGGCATGGCGCGCCATGCAGCCGCGTATCCGGCAGCGTTCGCCGTCAGTTGAGGAAAGATGAGCCGCACAGGCTGCAACATCATATCCGTCAGCCGAGAAAGCGCCGGCAGGGCAGGTTGTCAGGCACGGCTTGTCCAGACAGCTGTCACACGGTGATTTGCCGACATCTGCGGGTGGAGGTGTGATTGCATCAGCAAAGATGAAGGCGGCACGATAAGCGTGCCACAGGCCGTATCTCGGATGGATGTTCATGCCCAGGGGCGATGTGTGACCGGCTCCAGCGGCGCGCGCCCAGGTCAGAAAAGGCGGATGCGGCGTATCGAACGGAAACAACGCCCTTGCATCAAGCTTATGAGCGAGCGGGGCAAGCACGTCTCGCGTCCACTGGTCCATCAGGTCGTGTGCGGGGTCTCGTTCTGATGCGAAACGGGCAAACATGGCAGGTCCGGCATTGCCAATGAGAACCAGTGATTTGCCCTCAAACTCAAGCCCGGCCGATGTGTCCAGCCAACCCAGGACTTCAAAACTCTCGGCACGGATGCGCGCTTCAATTGCAGCAGCCGCAGGACCAGTGTCAGGCAAAACGCGAATGGCCCGGTTGTAGCAAGGCCCGGTCCAGCTTGATGTCGTGATTGGCGCGCAATTGCCGATCGAGATCTGCAGGCAGGTAATCAGGGAAGTATCCTGACAGTATCTTGTCCTTGCGGGCCGCAGCCACTTTGACAACGTCCGGCTTTTTCGCCTCGTTCCACTCCTTCGGGCTCATGCGGTTGCCCACGTCCGGGTAGACATAGTCCTTCTGCATCAGGTCCAGCGTCTGTCCCGACCCGAGATAATGGCCCGGTCCCTGGGTGCAAACCTCGGTGATCACGTCGATGGACAAGGTCGCGTCATTCACTTCGATCCCGCGCACATTGCGATTGACCGCGCCCAGCATGTCATTGTCGATAAGAAGGCTTTCAAAGCAAAAACCGAGCAGGGAGGCATGCATGCCGGCGGCTTCATAGAGCATGTTTATGCCTGACATGGCGGTCAGCGCTGCATTGACGCCATGCTCGCAGCCGGCCTGCATGTCCGGCAGCTTGCTGT
>JABDRA010000362.1 GCA_013041995.1 Anderseniella sp.
CCTCATAACCGCGTTTGGCTAACTGCATGGCGCATTCAAGACCGGCGGGCCCGCCACCCACCACGAGTGCATCATGCTCGCTTCCTCTGGTTTCAATTTTTTCCGGATGCCAGTTGCGGCGCCATTCTTCACCCATGGTTGGGTTCTGCGTGCAGCGGATGGGGATGCCGAAACTATCGCAGGACACGCAGACATTGCACCCGATGCACTCGCGGATTTCCTCGATCCTGCCATCCTTGATCTTGGCAGGCAGGAAGGGATCGGCAATGGACGGGCGCGCTGCTCCGATAAAGTCGACAACACCATTCTTGACCATCGCGGCCATCATGTCTGGGGAGTTCAGCCGTCCGACAGCAACAACCGGTTTGGAGGTGAGCTTCTTGACGAAGTCGATGTAGGTGGTTTGATAGCCATCTTCCGGCTGGAACCTGGTTGTGGCTGAATCATTGGACCAGTCTGATACGTTCACATCCCACAGATCAGGGAATTCAGCCAGCATCTCCACCACTTCGCGGCCTTCAGCCGACGCCTGCATGCCGGACGGGCCCATCATTTCATCAACCGCAAAGCGAAGTGCTACCGCGCATTCATCGCCGATTGCCTCCCTTGTTTCTTCGAGCAATTCCCGCATCAAACGGGCGCGGTTTTCCAGGCTGCCGCCATATTCGTCAGTGCGATCATTGTATTCTTTCAGGAGGAAATGATGCGCCAGTGTCATGCGATGTCCGGCATAAACATAGACTATATCAAAACCGGCCCGCTTGGCGCGCAGCGCTGCATCCTTGTGCCAGCGACGAAAGGCCCGGATGTCCGACTTGTCCATTGCCCTTGCCTGCTTGGGATAAATCAGGTCGACGGACATGTCGGACGGCGCCAGCACAGGTGCTCTGGACATCAGATTGGCGGAATGATTGCCGTTGTGAACCAGTTCGATGGCGGCAAGCGAGCCCTGGTCATGAACCGCCTCGGTCATCAGGCGAAGTGCGGGTAAGTCATGATCGTCCCAGATACGCTGTTCGGGATAGGGTGACAGATCGGATGACGGGTGCAGCTCTGCCTCTTCGGTGCTGACGACGGCCCATCCGCCTTCGGCTTTCATGGCTCGCATGGCCGCATGGGCACGAGGACGCAAATGGCCGAGCCCGCAACAGTGAGGAACCTGGTAGAACCGGTTGCGCGCCGTGACCGGGCCGATTTTTACCGGCTCAAACAGGACTGAATATTTGCCGCCATTCGCCATGCGTGCGCTCCAGCTACATTATGATTTCAATTTATGGACATACATTCATTTTATGATGCAATTGCGATGCGGAGTCAATTCATTGTATGTTTATGGACGAACGATCAGATCAATCGAATTTCCGGGCAAACAGCAAGTTGAAAAGCACGCAAAATCTGCAGTCAGAGGATCGGCAGCCGCGTCGATATTCCAGCGAAGACAGCCGCCGTTTGCTGATCGAAGCAACGCTTGATTCAATTGCGGAGGTTGGTTTTTCGAGTACATCGGTGAGCGAGATCGTTACCCGCGCAAACCTGTCCCGCGGCATGGTTCATCTGTACTTCAACAACAAGGATGCCCTGCTGGTCGCTGCCGCGCAGCATTCTGCAGAGGTTTATTACAACACCCTGTCTGAACAGCTGGAAACCGCAGGCTCAAGCCCGCAGGAAATTCTGGAAACGGTTGTCTTGAGTGATCTCGGCGAGGAACTGCTCAACGAACGGACCATAAAAATCTGGTTTGCGTTTCGTGGCGAAGCTCATGCAAACCAGGCCATCGGCAAGTTCAGCGATACGCGTGATGATTACCTGCGCGACATGATTTTCAATGCGTTCCTCGAGATAGGGACAGCGCAGCAGGTGGGCGAACTGGGCAAGATTGCAAGAGATGCAACTCACGGTACACTGGCCCTGTTGGAAGGCATGTGGACGGATTACCTGCTGCATCCGGACTCCTTCAGCCGCGCATCAGCAGCACGCATCATATTCCGGTTTCTGTCAGCACTGTTCCCGCAGCATTTCAACCTTGACGGTGCGATCGTGGACCGGGATTTGTCTCGCACGCCGTCGTAAAGGACGGACGTGGTCTGATGGATCATGACCTGATGCTGTCCGACCGGCCGGATTTCTGATGATCGCATAGGGCTAATCCGGAATGAGATAGCGTTATCGGTAAGCCTTAACGGAACTGCACCAGAGCGAAAATAGGTTTTACCCTGCATCACGGTTTCAATGCCGCTTCGCCATGATATCGCTCACCGCATACCTCACCTGCATAGATAAATGTCCGCCGCCCGGTCCACCGAACATCAACGATTGAATATGGCAATCGTTTTAACTGCAGCGGGTTTCGCAGAATTTTTCGTTCTGTGAGAATAAACCTCAACGGAGCGCCGACAAGTCCCGGCTTGTTCTTGAAAAAAGATTCCAGGGAAACTTTAGTCATGGGCTGACATCGGAAAACGAAATAGTTGTTCGCGCGTCTGATTTCAGTGCGGTCATTTGCAGTCAGGGGTACGAAGAACTGCTCAAAGCGCCTATCAGTTACATGCAATACCGGGCCGTTGTTGGCAGTCGTGTACATACCGTAACCGCCTAGTTTCCATGGATTTATCAGGTTTCTTGACACCAGATTCAAATGGATGCCGATCCACACCGTGTGCAGGGTAATCAAGCCCACAAGGAATATTTTTTTAACGGACCAGGCGGCTGGGTTTGAGAACGGGAGGTTATAAGACATGTTGCAGCAACTCCCCGATCCCTTGCAGATCTATCAACAACAGGGCACCGCAGATGATAAACAGTGCGTATGACATTCCCACCCTGAATGCGATGCACAGCAGAGCAATATTCAAGACCTGAAAGTTCATCTCATCTGCGTAAACTCCGGCACCAAGCAGGAAGCCCACTTCAATTGTCAAGAACAGCACTGAGCGGAAACCGACAAGCAAAAGCACGCCGACACCTATCTGCCAGAGTAGAATGAAAATGCCGAGAAACTTGTGCCAGCCGCACGGGTTGTACAGCGTTTCACGGGTACAAAGAAACTGAAACATGTTTTCGGTGGTGGAGCCATAATAGCTTAAAAAAGCAATGTACGACCCGTCCAGGTAGGTGCCAGCAAGCAGTTTTTGCGCTGCTGCGGCAAGCATCACAACACCAAGAGTTACTCTAAGGTAATCCGCATATAGAGGCTCTTCCCACCATTTTGCAAAAAACACGGCTACCGGAATAGTCCAAACAGCCAGCCAACTGTGATTTGCCTGCTCTGCCCAGGTTGCAAATGCATCATAGACGAAAAACACACTAAACACCGCGATAGCAATTCGGCTGTATTTTTCGGTCCAGGTCCCGGCCAGGATCATGGCCGTCGCACAGGCCAGGGCTACTGAAGCAAGCCAGTAGGAGGTGATGGGTGCATAATGTTCCTGGACTCGTTCAAAACAGACCGACAGCATTGCTGCTATCAGCGCCAGCCTGATGTATTTGCCTATGTCCTCACCGGACCTGGCGATTGGTACCGGCATCAAAAAATCCGGCAGCTTTGGAATGGTCAACCCTTGTACCCTCATTTCCCATCTGCTTTGTGTGATTGCCTCTACGGGTTGATTTGATAGCAAATTTTGCCAGCCAGAGTAATTGCAAGCGCGCCAATTGCCAACCAGTCGAGCAACGTGCAACTAAGTCAACGGTGGTATCACAAGGCCTCAAAGCTCAACGTGGTTTACTTCATTTCCCACCGCTGAGCGTGGCCACTCATACCAAGGTGTGCTGTGAAAAGACGCGGTTGAAAGCCAGCCAATTAGATGGATCAGGGCTGCAACCTACCCGGACACGCAATTGGGGCAAACCTCCGCACCTCTTGGGCCTCAGTTTAATAGCGTGGTAGAAATTGTGCGAATGCTTCTTGTTCAACCCCGGTTTCCAAGATTGTTCACCTTGCTGTTTCCGAGCAGTGCCAACAGCATTGCCCGGCCTGTCTTAAGTATCGGATACAGAAACCGCGACAAGGTTTTTGACCTGAAAATCAGGAAATTCATCTTGTTGAACACACCGGTTCCGGTGCTCAAGAGAGCCAAGGTATGGATCGCATCTGCGCCATGATAAAATCGATCACCGATCTTGAGTACGAAGCCTTCGTCCATATCAAGGTTCAGTGCGTTGATTTCTTGCATGATCGGCGGATTGTCACGCGCATTCAGAAGTTCGAAAGTTCCTGCAGCCTGCTTGATCGACAAGTGTTGCGTATAGTTCCGGCAAACCGGGCAGTCGCCGTCATAAACAAGTGTGATCGCAGGTTTTGTCATGGCCGCAGCTTGGATTTTCCTCTGAATATTTTACCACATATCTTGCCCGCATAATCGAAGCTGTCCTGCCCGGTCCAGCGTATTTCGAGGATAGAATGGGGCAGGCGTTCGGCCCGGATCGGATCTCTCAAAAACGTCTGCTCCGTGAGAATAAACCTCAACGGAGCGCCGGTAAACCTGGGATTGTTTTTAAGGAAAGTTTGCAGGGACGCTACCCTCAAAGGTTGGCAGCGGAAAATGAAAAAGTTGTTTTCACTTGCTAGCTTGACGCGATCTTTATCGTCAATGGGTATCTCAAATCCGTCAATACGCCTGTCGAACAAAGACAGTGCTGGGGCCGGATTGACAGTAGTGTACATGCCATAACCGCCAAGCTTCCACGGGTTTATCAGCTGATGCGATACCAGGTTCATATGGATAACAAGCCATACCGCATGCAGCACGATTAATCCCAAAAGGATACCCTTTTGAACAGACCACCCACCGGGTTTTGAAAATGGAAGTTCATAAGACATATTGAACGAACTTCCCGATGCCGTGCAAATCAATCAGCAACAACGCTCCACAAACGACAAACAGCCCTTAAGACATGCCCACCCTGAAGGCGACGCAGAGCAAAGCGATGTTCAGGACCTGAAATTCATCTCATCAGCGTACAGTCCTGCACCGAGCAGAAAGCCAACTTCAATCACCAGAAACAACAGGGAACGCACACCTGCCAGCAATAACAAGCC
>JABDRA010000363.1 GCA_013041995.1 Anderseniella sp.
GCTAAAGCCCCTCAGAACGGTTGAGAATGTTGAAGGCGCATATAAAGCAACGCCCGCACCAGAGTCTATCCGGCAAGAGCGAAATACATATATTTGGTCGAACAGCTTGTCCGCCTTCGGCGGGCCGTTCTCCGACCCTGTACAACCGTAGCTTTGAATTCCTCCGAAGCACGTAAGTGCTGAGGCAAGGCCGACCGGCCGCCGCACGAAGTGCGCCCCCGCGGAGCGCAGCCGCAAGGCTGCTGGCGTGAGCGATATAAAACAAATCCAAACAAACCAACTCCACCCAAAAACAAACACCGCCGGAAATCTCCGGCGGCGTCTTCATTCAAATCCGGGAAGCTTTCAATCAGTACCCGCGACGGTACATGCAACGCTCCCAGCGGAAAGTGTGCCAGCCGAACCGGCGGGCGCAGCGCCGTGCCGAGCGGCGGTAGTGGCGGCCGCCACGGTAGCCGTGGCCGTATCCGTCATGATACCCGCCATGGGCATGGGCAGCAGCGACACCAAGGGCCGTGGCTGCGCCGAGGCCGAGGAAAAATTTACCCTTCTTGGACAGGGCCTGTGCAGGTGAAGCGGATGCAACAGCGATGGTCAGGGCGGCAATGGCGGCGATGGCGGTTTTCTTCAACATGGGTCGTCTCCTAAGGTCTGTTTTCAGTTTTGTATTGTGTGGCGCCCCGTTGCCGGAGCAGCTGGTGTTCAAATAAACTGTCCCCAATCTAGTGAAACACCCCTGAACCGAACCTGAGGCAGGCGTTCATGTACGGTTCATGTGGATTTAGGGGGTGCTGGGGAGGTTTGCGGAGAGGTTTGGTGTGATGGGAGGGCGGGTTTATTCGCTCACGCAAGCAGCCTTCGGCTGCGCTCCGCTAGGGCGCACTTCGTGCGACGGCCGGTCGGCCTTGCCTCAGCACTTCGTGCTTCGGAGTGGAGGCCGTCACTACGGTCAGTCAGAGTGGGAGGACGGCCCGCCGAAGGCGGATAAGCTGTTCGACCAATAAAATATCAGGCTGCTGGCGTGAGCGAAATAGAATCAAGTCAGTCGAGCCACTAACAACCCCACCTAAACAAGCAAGGCGCGCTGCTTCACGTCCTTGGTCCACATATAGGCAGCCAGCATGGGTTGCAGGCCGACATTGGTAGCATGCGGCACATAGGGCTCATGCCAGATGGTTTCACCCGGTTCGCGCGGTGAAAACTCCTCATCGCGCACCCGCCAGTCGCTGGCGCCCGACAATATCCAGTACAGTTCCGGCGCCGGATGGGAGTGGTTGGGATAGTTCAGGCCCGGGCCGAGCAGGAACAGTCCCAGCAGGAAATCATCGCCGGCATAAGCGCCGTTCGGCCCGATCACCTCGGCATAGGCGTAGTTGTCCATATAATGGGGCTGGCCCATGGCCTCGTTCGAGTAGTTGGGGTTCTGAGCCCAATGCAGATCTTCTTCAACTGCCGCCAGCGCTGCCGCAACATCAGGCGCGACCAGCAGGGTCGAGGCAACCACGTCCGGTAGAAACCGGCACGCAGGCAAGCGTCTTGGCGACGGCGGTGTCAGTGCGGCGGCAGATGTATCCTGCTGGGCCAGGCGCACCAGAGCCTCGTCAACCCCATCCTCACCGGCATTGTTGGCCTGCAAGGTCGACCTTATGGCGCGGATCAGCCATTGTGCCGTGTCGTGGACATGCGATGTCATGAGCTGTTCTTCCCCCCGGTATCAAAAGCCAATGCTCTTACACAAACGATACCGCGTGCAAGCCCTCATCCGACAGTAAAATTCACCAACACGATTAACGCCGGCACGATCTCGACAGCCACTTTTCAGATCATTGAAACCGGTCCATGCTGGCAGTCAATTGTTCTCCGCTAACCAGGGCCAGGTGACATCATGGACGCAATCGACTTCATATCGGGCCTGGAGGCATCACGCATTCCGGCAACCGCCCGCCATCATGCTACCCGAACCCTGATCGATACGCTTGGGGTGGCGGCCGCGGCCACGCAGACGGACAACTCACGCATCCTGCGCGATTTTGCCAGCACGGCGTTCGGTGCGCCGGGCAAGGCGGCGAAACTGATGTTTGACGGGCGTTCCGTCTCCCTGCCGGGGGCCGGCTTTGCCAATTCGGGATCTATCGACTCCCTTGACGCCCATGACGGTCAGAAAAACACCAAGGGCCATATGGGCGTCGTCGTCATCCCTGCCCTGTTTGCTTTTGCGGAAGGCCCATTGCCTGTGTCCGGAGGTGAGTTCATGACCCGGCTGGTCATCGGCTACGAGATCGCCACCCGGGCCGGACTTGCCCTGCACGCCAGTGTTTCGGACTATCACACATCCGGAGCGTGGAACGCGCTGGCCGCCGCTGCGATCAGCGCACGTGCTCTCAAGCTTGATGCCGACTGGGCCCGGCACGCGCTGGGTATTGCCGAATACAACGGCCCGCGCTCGCAGATGATGCGCTGCATTGACCACCCGACCATGGTCAAGGACGGCGCGACCTGGGGCGGTTTCACCGGCATTGCGGCTGCACAGCTTGCGCAACTGGGCCACACCGGCGCACCGGCCATCACCATGGAAGACCCGGACCTGGCCTCATACTGGAATGACCTGGGCGGACGCTGGTATGTCAGCGATCAGTACGTCAAGCTCTATCCCGTCTGCCGCTGGGCGCAGCCCGCCATCACGGCTGCCCTGTCACTGAGTGAGCAGTTTGACGTGGCTGACGTATCCGGCATCCGCATCGAAACTTTTCACCAGGCCAAGCGCCTGCCGCTGGCGGAACCGGCCAATACCGAGCAGGCGCAATACTCGATCAAGTTTCCCGTCGCCGCCGCCCTGTTGCGCGGGCGTATCGGTGTTGAAGAAGTAACCGGACCAGCGCTGAAAGACCCAGACATCCTGCGGCTGGCCAACATGATCGAGGTCACCGAAGACGATGAAGCGAATGCGGCTTTCCCGGCGGACCGCCTCGCCCGCGTCCGCATATCGCTGGCCGACGGACGGACACTTGAAAGCGGGATGATGAAGGCGGTTGGTGACCCGGAGGATCCGATAAGTGATGCTGACCTTCACGCCAAATTCACCAACCTCGCCGCACCGGTGCTGGGCGATGCCCGAGCCGAGCGGCTGCTTGAAACATGCGCAGGGCTGTGGGAGGCCGATACGGTTTCAGATTTGGTTGAACTGGTAATGCAACCGGTTGAAGACTAAGCGATCTCCAGTGCCGCCTTGCGGCCTTCGTAGATGGCCATGTGGGCCTTGCGCGGGGCGTTGCAGTCGCCCACTACGGCGAACGGCGGGCAATCGCCCAGTGCCTGAATGTCGTCGGAAAACTCCGTATTGGGGCTGGCCACGGTGGCCAGTACCAGGGTTTCGAAATTGCGCTCGAAGGTTTCACCGGTCAACAGGTCGATGAAACGCGCGACCGAGCCTTCATTGTCAGGCTTGCCCCATGATTGCAGCGCGGTGTCGGTGAGTGCCACGCCGCCGTGACGTGCAAAACGCGCGCGCGCCACATCGTCTGCCCCGGTTCCTGAAAGTTCTGCTGCCAATACGCCATTGGCCGTCATGGCGGTTACCTTGTGGCCGGCTTCGGCCAGGTACAGTGCTGTACCGATACCGCTCCAGGAATGCAGATCATCGAGCACCAGCACCCGCTCACCGATCATCGCGCCGTTCTCAAGCACGGTGTGATAGCTGATGACGTTTGCCTCGTCGTGGCCCGGCAACACATCGTTCATCGGCAAGGCCCGCTGGAAGCCGGACTTTACCGGCTTGATGCCGGTTGCAGCAATAATGTGATCAGGGTGGAGATGACGCACGGTCAGCGGCGTTGCCGCTTCGCCCAGCTTTACATCGACGCCCAGACGTTCCAGCTCATGGCTGTACCAGCTGATGTGATCTGCAATTCTGGACCGGGTCGGCTGACGCCCGGCAAGATGCCACTGGCCGCCGATCATCGGTCCGCGCTCTATCAGCGTGACCTTGTGGCCTGCCTCTGCCGCGACCCGTGCCGCTTCCAGGCCGGCCGGGCCTGCCCCTACAACCAGCACCGACTTGCGGCGCTCGGTCTTGGCTATCTTGTCGCCGCGCCATTCCCATTCACGTCCCACCGACGGATTGACCAGGCAGGAAATCCAGTAGTCCTTGTAACGCCGCGCAATGCATTGCTGATTGCAGTGAATGCACGGACGGATACTGTCGCCGTTGCCGGCTTGCGCCTTGTTGGCAAGATGCGGGTCGGCAATCTGGGCCCGCACCATGGAACAGGTGTCCGCCTGACCGGTTGCGATTACCTGTTCGGCCTTTTCAGGCGAATGAATGCCTGCCTCCGCCTGCACCCGGGCATGGCGCATCTGATGCTTGATATGATCCGCCAGATGGGCGCCTTCGACACCTTCGTGAACGTGGCTCGGGATAATCGGCTGGTCGCGGAAATAACTTCCGGTGCCGCAGGTCACATAATCCATCAG
>JABDRA010000366.1 GCA_013041995.1 Anderseniella sp.
TCAACCAACTGAGGGTTGATCGCCCTGCCGACGTCATGGGCTGCGGTCAGACGATCCAGTTTGATTGTACCCAGCCGGGTATCAACGGTCAGTTCCATCATTTGCGCGCCGTAGCCGAACACGGCATATGGCGAGCCCTGCCCATTTTCATCCAGTGGTGACGTGGGCGGGTCATAGGTTTCTTCGGCCCTGAAAACATAGCCTTCGCTATCAGGTACAAGTGCGGCCAGGTCGATGCGGCGCTCGCTGTCGCCATCGGTGATGATCATGGCATTGCCATCAATCGCGATCACCGCATTATCGGTTACGTTGGCGTGCCGCAGAATGGTGGCGCGCAGCGCCTCGCCCGACAGCCTGGTGGCGTTACCCGACACGAATGTCTGGCGCGACGCTGACGTCTTGCCCGCATCCGGCGTGATGGCTGTGTCCGCAGACTGCAGGGATATGGCATCTGCCGGCACACCCAGTGCGTCCGCTGCAATCTGCACCATCACCGTGCTCGATCCCTGGCCGATGTCCACCGCACCTTGATGAAGCACGATGCGCCCGTCGCCCGTCACACCGATTTTCATGGTGGACGGATTGGGCAGCGAAGTGTTGCCGCAGCCATACCAGCAGGTGCCCAGGCCAACGCCCTTGCGCAAGTGCGACCCGCCGGCGTTAAAATCAGCAGCCCGTTTGCGTGCCTGTTTCCAGGCGGTCTGCAATGCTTCCAGACAGGCCTTGATGCCGACACCTGAGGCGAACACCTGGCCAGTCGCGGTCGGCAAACCGTCATCGAGGGCGTTGATCAGCCGAAACTCCAGCCTGTCAATTCCAGCCGCATCAGCCAGTTCATCAAACACGCACTCCTGGGCAATGGCGGACTGCGGCACACCAAAGCCGCGGAACGCACCTGAAGGCGGGCAATTTGTGTGCACCGCGATCGAGTGCGCGCGATAATTGGTTATGTGAAACGGGCCCGACGCATGGACCGGCACGCGATTGGCAACCGTCGGACCCCAACTCGCATAGGCCCCGGTATTGAAATAGCCCTTGAAATCAAATCCGGTGATGCGGCCCTTGCTGTCACACCCCGCCTTGAGCGTGATCTCGCTGGGATGGCGCTTGGTGGACGATCGCATGGACTCCTGGCGCGTATAGACGATGCCGCATGGCCGGTTCAGCTTCCACGCGGCAAGCGCAATGAACGGTTGCATGGAAATGTCCAGTTTCGACCCGAACCCGCCACCGCAGGCTGTCGGCACGATGCGAACCCGGTCAACGGCCAGATCCATGATTGCCGCCATGGCATCCCTGTCCATATGCGGTGCCTGGGTGGAGGCGTGGATTGTAACCGTGTCACCGTCGCGCACCGCCCATCCCGCTTCCGGTTCGATGTAGGCGTGTTCGATAAAGGGCGTGGAAAAACTTCGCTCGACACTATGATCGGCTTCGTCAAGGCCGGCCGGCACATCGCCCTTGCGAACCAGGCCTTCCACCATGATGTTGCCGGTGCGGGTCTCATGCAGAAGCGGCGCATCGGAGACAATCGCATCTGCGCACACAAGTGTATGCGGCAGTTCCGTCCACGACACCGGAAAGTCACTGATCTGCAGAGTTGCGATTGTGTCAGCGTCACCCACAACCATGGCAACGGCTTCGCCACGATAACGGGTTTCGGTTTCCGCAAATACCGGCTGATCGGCAAATTGCGGAATGACACCATGCTGGTTCACACCGGGAATGTCTGCTGCCGTCATCACCGCATCGATGCCGGCATGGCTCGCCACAAACCGGTCAATATCACCAATCCGGAATGCCGCACGATGATATGGCGAGCGAATGATTTTCGTCATCAATGCGCCTGCGGGAATGGCGTCTGCACCAAATCGTTCGTGTCCGTCGACCTTGGCGACCCCGTCAACCCGGCGCATTGCCTTGCCGACGACTTGCCGGGTTGTGTCGACCGGCGACACGGTGTTTGACCCGGCTGCAAACAACACCGCATCGATGATTTTCGCGTACCCGGTACACCGGCACAACACGCCGCCCAGTGCGTCTTCAACTTCGGCCCTTTCAGGCGTGGCAGAAGACGCCAGCAGGGCTGCAGCACTCATCAGCATGCCCGGTGTACAGATCCCGCACTGAGC
>JABDRA010000371.1 GCA_013041995.1 Anderseniella sp.
CATGACACCTTCTACTTCAACCCGAAGGAAGACGGGTCACGCATGGTGTTGCGCACGCACACATCGCCGGTGCAGATCCGCACCATGC
The DNA here is from genome assembly GCA_013041995.1 of Anderseniella sp. Classification (GTDB taxonomy): domain Bacteria; phylum Pseudomonadota; class Alphaproteobacteria; order Rhizobiales; family Aestuariivirgaceae; genus Anderseniella. The sequence goes on from JABDRA010000371.1 coordinate 89, forward strand.
AGAAAAGCGAAACCCCTATCCGCATCATTGCGCCGGGCCGCACATACCGCTGTGATTCAGATCAGACCCACACGCCGATGTTCCATCAGGTTGAAGGCCTGGTGCTGGATGACAAGACCCACCTGGGGCATCTGAAATGGTGCCTGGAAGAATTCTGCAAGGCGTTCTTTGAAGTTGATGCAGTGAAAATGCGCTTCCGTGCCTCGCACTTCCCGTTCACCGAACCAAGCATGGAAGTGGACATCAACTGTTCCTGGGAAAAGGGCCAGGTGAAGGTCGGTGTCGGTGACAGCTGGCTGGAGATTCTGGGGTCCGGGATGGTGCATCCGAACGTCATTCGCGCCGGTGGCCTGGATCCGGACAAGGTACAGGGTTTTGCCTTCGGCATGGGGATCGACCGGCTGGCCATGCTGAAATACGGCATCCCAGATCTGCGGGCCTTCTTCGAAGCCGACCTCAGATGGCTGAGGCATTACGGGTTCCGCTCGCTCAACGTGCCGACACTGGCAGGAGGACTGTCATGAAGTTCACGCTGAAATGGCTGAAACAGCATCTCGATACCGACGCGACGATCGATGAAATCTGCGATGGCCTCGTTGGTGTGGGTCTTGAGGTTGAAGGCGTCGAGGACCAGACAAAAGCGCTGGCCGCCTTCACCATCTGCAAGGTGAAAGAAGCCCGCCAGCACCCCAATGCTGATCGTTTGCGGGTGTGCGACGTGGAGACCAACACCGGCCTGGTGCAGGTGGTGTGTGGAGCGCCCAATGCACGCACCGGCCTTATAGGTGTGTTCGCCGCCCCCGGCACCCATGTGCCCGGGACTGGTGTTGACCTTGAGGTTGGCAGCATTCGCGGTGTTGAAAGCGCCGGCATGTTGTGTTCGGAGCGCGAGTTGATGATTTCCGACTCACACGACGGCATCATCGACCTTGCGGAAGACTTTCCCATCGGCATGAGTGCGGCCGAGGCGCTGGGCCTTGATGATCCGGTGATCGATGTGGCCATAACGCCGAACCGGCCCGATGCACTGGGTGTCTATGGTATTGCCCGCGACCTGACGGCAAAGGGCCTCGGCACGCTGAAACCGCTCGATGTGCCTGACATCAAGGGTACCTACAAATCTCCCATCGGGGTTGATCTGCGCTTTGACGGTGAAGATCCGATGCCGTGTTCGATGTTTGTCGGCCGCCACATCAAGGGCGTCAGAAACGGCCCGTCTCCGGACTGGCTGCAGCGCTGGCTGATGGCCATCGGCCTGCGCCCGATTTCCGCGCTGGTTGATATCACAAACTACATCACCTTCGGCTTTGGCCGCCCGCTGCACGTGTTTGATGCCGACAAGGTGAATGGCACCGTGCATGCGCGCATGGCCAGGCCCGGTGAAACGCTGATGGCGCTGGACGGCAAGGAATACACGCTTGATGAGACCATGACGGTGATCGCCGATGACAATGGCGCAGAAGGCATTGCCGGCATCATTGGCGGCGAAGTCTCGGGATGCGGGGAGGCCACCAAAAACGTGTTTATCGAGGCAGCCTATTTTGATCCGGTTCGCACCGCTGCCACCGGCCGCAAGCTGAATGTCATCACCGATGCGCGCTATCGCTTTGAACGTGGCGTTGACCCGTCCTTTGTCGAGGCAGGTGCCCAGCTTGCAACGCAGATGATCATCGACCTGTGCGGCGGTGAGCCGTCCGAACTGGTGATTGCGGGTGCTGCGCCCTTGAACTCCCGGTCCTATGACTTGCGCAAGACCCGTGTCAGATCGCTCGGCGGTATTGATGTGCCGGAAGCCCGGCAGGTGGAAATTCTCACCGCGCTCGGCTTTGGTGTCACCGACAAGGGCGATGTGCTGTCATGTGCGGTGCCAAGCTGGCGGCCGGATGTTCATGGTGAGGCCGACCTGGTTGAAGAGGTCTGCCGTATATATGGACTGGACCAGGTGCGCTCGGAGCCCATGCAGCGCGCCCACGCGGTTGCCAAACCGGTTCTGACCACACGCCAGAAACGCATGCTGGCGGCGCGCCGGGCGCTGGCCGGGCGCGGGCTCAACGAGGCGGTGACCTGGTCGTTCCTGCCGGCAGCCCAGGCGGACCTGTTTGGCGGTGGCCAGCCGGAACTGAAGCTGGCCAATCCGATTTCGGTTGAACTGTCCGACATGCGGCCGTCGCTGATCGCCAACCTGGTGGCCGCAACCGGCCGCAATGTTGATCGCGGCCAGGCCCAGGTCGGCCTGTTCGAAGTGGGCCAGGTCTATGCCGGTGACCAGCCTGAAGACGAGACCTTGCGGGCAGCAGGTGTGCGGCGCGGCCAGACCGGTCCGCGCCACTGGTCCGAGAAGGCGCGCAATGTCGATGCATTCGATGCCAAGGCCGACCTGATGGCGGCCCTTGCCGTCGCAGGAGCACCGGTTGCCAGCGTCCAGGTCATGCAGGGCGCCCCGTCATGGTTCCACCCCGGCAGGTCCGGCACAGTGCAACTGGGGCCGAAGAACCAGCTCGGCTGGTTTGGCGAGGTGCATCCGCGCGTGCTTGATGCCATGGATGTAAAGGGCCCGCTGGTGGCTTTCGAAATGAACATCGACGCCATTCCGGAGCCGAAGTCGTCCCAAGCTGCCCGACCACCGATGGATACATCTGACCTGTTGCCGGTGAAGCGCGATTTTGCCTTTGTCATCGACGCCGATGTGCCGGCAGACAAACTGCTGCGGGCAGCGCGCGGGGCGGAGAAAGCCCTGGTGTCGGATGTCTCGGTATTCGATGTGTTCGAAGGCGGCAATCTCGGCGAAGGCAAGCGCTCACTCGCCATCGAGGTCACGCTTCAGCCCAGGGACAAGACCCTGACCGACGAAGAGATCGATGCCGTGTCGAAGGCAATCGTTGCCGGTGTCACCAAGGCAACCGGGGCTACCCTGAGG
>JABDRA010000372.1 GCA_013041995.1 Anderseniella sp.
CGGGAAAACTCAGCAAAGTCTGGCATCAAAAGGTTCGTTGCCAAGGAGGGCGGAATCGCAACACTCAGCGAGCCCGACAGGCTTTGATCACGCGCAAAAACCCGAGACTTTAGTTGCGAGGACAAGCTTTCCATTGAACCGGCAAGTTCGAGAATTTCATCACCTGCACCTGTGAGTGTGTACCCCGTTGGTAGTTTGTCAAAGAGACGCGCGCCAACTTCCGCTTCGAGTTGCGACATGCGGCGCAGCACTGTCGAATGGGTCACATCCAATAGAGATGCTGCCCCTCGCACCGATCCGGAACGTGCAACCGCTAAAAAGAATCGAATATCATCCCAGTTGTTCATCGGTTGATATTTGCACCACCGTTGCGGAAATATCTAGAATAGATGGCTAATTCTTTCACTCCTAGGTTGGGGTCACAGGCGCTGACTACACGTCTGCGCACCATCCATAGGAGAAAACAATGCTTGATCTGTATACTGATGCCACCCCAAATGGCTTGAAAATATCCATCGCCTTGGAAGAAATGGGTCTCGACTACAAGACCCATCAGGTGTTCTTGGGTGGCGACCAACAAACCGCAGAGTTCACTGCGCTCAATCCCAACCAAAAAATCCCAGTTCTTGTCGATGATGGACTTGTGATCACTGAATCCGGCGCTATCCTTCTTTATCTTGCCGAAAAATCTGGTAAATTTCTTCCGGCTGGTACCACACAACGCGTTGCGACGATTGAACAGTTGATGTTTCAGATGGCATCCCTGGGCCCAATGTTTGGCCAGTACCTGGTCTTTGCAGCAGCGTGGGACAACAAGTTTCCAGAAGTGACAAGTCGGTATTTCACCGAAGTCAGCCGTATCATGAGTGTCCTGAACACACGCTTGGACGGGCAGGATTATTTGGCAGGAAATGAATATACCATTGCTGATATGGCTGTTGCTCCGTGGATCAGGCTTTGTGATATTCACCCGGCCTGTGCAGATCTGCCTGTGAGTAAGAACGCTAACCTAAGAAATTGGTGGAACCGCGTCGCGGCGCGCCCGGCGACTCAAAAGGGCTTTGAGAACCCCGCACCCTATGCACCGGAAAAGCAATTCGAGGGTTTTGTCAGTGCGGTAGTGGGGCTCGGAGAGCTCCATAAGATCGCGTAGCCCGAGTTAGCATCTAGCTCTTCAACATGTGGCCGGAATTGGCGTCACGATGGTCGTGTTGATGAGTTGCTCGACAAGGTATTGTTAAGAGCAGTCATTGGCGGATTTTTCGCCAATGGCTACGGCGACACGGCGTTGCCAACAACACCCCTGCGTCAGGGTCATGTGGTCAAGATCGATTGATTGCGGTGAAATTATCTGGTCAACAACCTTGGGCAAAACCTCCGTCAGGTTTTTGGCAGACCCAACAAAGCAGACGTTAGCAGCGGTGCAGAAGATCAGTAATTTAGGCTCAATGCAGTCGTTCGCTGCAAATTGAACGAATGACTGTTCCTGGTTGCGGACATCTACGAGATGGCAGCTTTCCAGGCTACCTTATGAACACAACGCCCTGACCCTAATCACTCAGCGTCCCGGTGGACTTCTGCACCAGCACCAGAAGCGCATCGGCAATGTGTTTGTCGGCGATGTTGTAGTCGTCGGCCTCGACACGGATCTTGTGCGCCTGATGCAACACGTCGGCATGAGTGAACCCGTGCGGCGGATCGAACTTGTAGCACGCCAGTTCCATGAGTTGGCCCAGCGGATCGCGGAAATACAGCGAGTCCATGAAGCCGCGGTCGACATCGCCTGAATTGGCAAAGCCGTCGGCTTCCAGGCGTTCGGCTGCCTGGGTATAGGTGGCGCGTGACACGATGAACGCCAGGTGATGCAGGTTGCCGATGCCGTTCGGGTTGGGGCTGGCATCAACCTCCCAGTCCTCATTGGTGAAAATGGTGATCAGCCTGCCGTCGCCGGGATCAAAATAAAGATGGTTGGTGTCGGGCGCGTCGAGATTGGGCTGTTCAAACACGAACGGCATCCCGAGAATGCCTTCCCAGAAATCAATCGAGGTTTGCCGGTCGGCACCGTTCAGGGTTATGTGGTGGACCCCCTGGGTCTGGATGACGGTCATTGGTCTGTCCAATCGTAGGTTTTTTCAATTTCACGGACTTCGGTTTTCAGTATCTTGCCATAATTGCTCTTCGGCAGCACATCAACAAATCGATAGGCCTTGGGCCGCTTGAACCGCGCCATGTTGGCCAGGCAGTAGGCATCTACTTCGTGATCGTTCAAATCCCGGCCCGGTTCGCGGACCAGATAGGCAATCACAACCTCGCCCCAGTCCGGGTGCGGCCTGCCGATAACGCAAGCTTCCGCCAGTTCCGGCATCTGCAACAGCACTTCTTCTATCTCGCGTGGATAGACGTTGGTGCCGCCGGAAATGACCATGTCCTTCGACCTGTCTGTGATGGTCAGGTAGCCATCTTCATAAAACACGCCGACGTCGCCGGTCCACAGCCAGCCGTCGCGAAGCGCCGATGCGGTAGCCTCGGGATTGTTCCAGTAGCCCAGCATCACAGAGTCGCCCCGGCAGACAATTTCGCCTTTCTCGCCGGCCGGAACCTGTGCGCCGTCCTCGTCAACAACCCGCACATGCACGCAAGAGTCGGCCACGCCTGCCGAACCCAGCCGGTGCCGCCATTTCGGATTATCGCGATCGGCGATGTCTTCACGCGACAGATGGGTGATGGTCATCGGGCTTTCGCCCTGTCCGTAGAGCTGCGCCAGTTTCGGACCAAACCGGTCCAGTGCCGCGATGCAGTCCTCGACATACATCGGCGCACCGCCATAGATGATCAGCTTGAGATTGGAAACGTCTGCATCGTCTTCCCATGTCGTCAGCCGCCGCACCATGGTTGGAGCCGCAAACATCGAAACGCCGGTCCAGTGGGTCAGAAGATCAAAAATCTCTGCCGGGTCAAATCCACCCGACACCGGCACGATATTGCAGCCGCCGGCGCACACATGCGTAAACATCCACATGCCGGAGCCATGGCTCAGCGGCGCTGGGTGAATAATGCAGTCTTCCGGCATGACCCGGTCGAAGTCGGCGAAATAGTTCAGCGTCATGGCGACTATGTTGCGGTGAGACAGCATGGCACCCTTTGGCCTGCCCGTCGTGCCGGAGGTATAGAACAGCCAGGCCAGTTCATCGGGCTCGACAAAGCAGATGGTCACCGGGTCGCAGCTCAACAGATCTGCGTAAGCCCGGGTGCTCACATCAATAATGTGGTCTACACCCGCGGCATTTGAACTGGTGATCGTCTCGCCCAGAGCAGGGGTCACGAAGCAGGCCTTACAGCCCGAGTTCTCCAGAATGTAGGTGAATTCCGAGGCATGCAGCTTGGCATTCATCGGAACCGCCGCGAGACCTGCATGCCAGATCGCAAACAGGACCTCGAAATACTCAGGCACATTTTTCATGGCCAGCGCGACCCGGTCACCGCGGTTCAGGCCAAGGCCTTGCAGGCCTGCTGCCAGCCGCTCGACCCGGTTGCGCAGTTCACCATGGGTGAAGACAACGTCTCTGCCTCTGCCTACAGCAGGGCCGTCAGGGTGTTCCAGTGCATTGCGTTCGATCCAGTGGGCGAGGTTCATGGGAAGATACGGTTCCTGTAAATGCAGAGAGGTACAGCCTTGCCCAATCAACCGCGTGCGTTCAAGTAGGTGTTGTGCGAAGAAACCATAATCCGGTGGAAACAATGGAAAATGCAAAAGCTGGGCGCGGCACCGGTTTCATCTGTTTTGCCGTCATAGCCGCGTGCTGGGTATGGCAGTTGGCATATGGGGCATTTGCCGGTGTGGTGCAGGCCTTCACCGACCCGCCAAAGTGTGTCGCCGGGTGGCTGTGGCCCGAGCCCTTGCCGTGGACGGCATGCCGCGGCTTCGGCCTGGGCGACGCCGTGCAGCACTGGATCGGCATTCCCGGTGATCTCGCCATGTATCCGTTTGCCCTTTGGCCGTATGCCTGGTCCGGCGGTCTGTATGCATCGCCGATGTTCTGGCTGAATTCGGCCATTCACGTGCTGGCGTTCTGGTGGCTAGGTAAAACTCTGGTGGACAGGCTCTTCGCGAGATAGTCTCCGCTGCAGACGCAGAAGGAGTTTCCCCCATGTCCAGACCCAACAATGATTTCTATCAACCGGTTCCCGGCCTTGAAGTGCCGCGCTTTGCCGGTGTCGCCAGCTTCATGCGCTTGCCGCAGGTCAGGCTCGAGGACGCTGGCGAGGTGGATATCGGGCTGATCGGGGTGCCGTGGGACGGTGGAACCACCAACCGTCCCGGTCCGCGCCACGGTCCGCGCCAGATGCGGGATGCATCTGCCATGATCCGGAAAGTTCACCATCACCTCAAGATCGAGCCGTTCAAACTGGCCAATGTCGCCGATATCGGCGATGCACCGGTCAACCCGGCTGATCTCATGGACGCGATGTCGCGCATCGAAAAATTCTATGATCAGGTCGTGGCAGCCGGCATCCGGCCATTGTCGGCCGGCGGCGATCACCTGTGCTCGCTGCCGATCCTGCGCTCGCTGGGCCGCAACAAGCCCGTGGGCATGATCCAGTTTGATGCGCATTCAGACCTGTGGGACAGTTATTTTCACGGATCGAAATTCACCCACGGCACGCCGTTTGCCCGGGCCATCGAGGAAGGCGTGCTGGATCCCAAACGAACCGTACAGATTGGCTTGCGCGGTGGTGTTTACGACTGGTCGGACCGTGAGTTTGGCGCAAGGCACGGGGTGACCATGATTGATATCGAGGAGGCGATTGCCGACGGGCTCGATGAAACCATGAAACGGGCGCGCGACATTGTCGGTGATGACGAGAGCTACGTCACCTTTGACATTGACTGCCTGGACCCTGCCTTTGCGCCTGGTACCGGAACACCGGAGGCAGGCGGGTTCACAACCAGGGAAGCCCAGGCCATGTTGCGCAGCCTTGGCGGCCTCAACATCATCGGTGCAGATGTGGTCGAGGTGTCGCCGCCGTTTGACGCGTCAGGTTATACCGCACTTGCCGGCGTAACCATGATGTTTGAACTGTTGTGCATTATGGCAGAGCGTGTGTAATCTCCGGCCATCAACAAAAATAGATCATCTACAGGGAAGGACCTCCATGTATCGCTTCAACAAACTCGCTTTCGCTTTCACTCTAACTGCCGCGGCGACACTGTCGGCCACTGTGAATGCTGAAACACGCGTCACCTACAAGTCTGCCAAGTCGACATCGTCTTATTATCAGATGGGTGTTCAGCTTGCCGAGGCGGTCAAGAAAGGCTCCGGCGGCAAGATCATCCTGACCGTGGAAGAGTCACAAGGATCGGTGCAGAACGTCAAGGAAGCCGCGTCGCGAACCGGCAACTACGTGTTCACCACACCGCCCGTGCTGGTCAAGCTGGCCCAGGGCGGCAAGAAGATGTTCGAACCGAAAGACGCAAAATTCGATGAGATCAGGGGCCTGTTTCCGATCCCGTCGCTGACCATGCATTTTGTCGTGCGGCAGGATTCCGGCATTACTGATTTTACCGGACTTGAGGGTAAGACCTTCCTGATCGGCAAGGGCAGCTTCGGTGCCCGCGAAGCGGAAAAATACATCAAGCTGTTCGGCCTGGAAGGCAAGGTCAAGCTGGCCGAGGTTGAGTTGTCATCCGCAGTGTCAGCACTTAAGAACAAGCAGATCGACGGGTTTGCGACGGCGGGGTCCTATCCGGCACCGAATGTCCTTGAAGCGGCAGCGTCCACGCCGGTGAATGTGCTGACATTGAGTGATGAGCAGTTTGCCATGACCAAGCGTGACAAGCTGACCATTCCGGCTGGCACCTATGCTGGCGTCGATACGGACGTGACCACCACAACCTTGCCGGTGATGGCCTACACCACCACCGCGATGGATGATGCGACAGCCTATGAACTCACCAGGACCTATTGGGAAGGCAAGGCGAGCATGGGTGAAACCGCGAAATGGTGGAATGGTGTAACGCCTGAATACCTCACTGCAATGGTCGGCAAGCTTCATCCCGGCGCGCTGAAGTACTATGATGAAAAGGCCATCAAGGTGCCGGACACGCTTCGCTAAGAGGCGCCAGCATCTAGTCTCATGGAAAAACCACAAGCTGCCCCGGCGATCAAACCTGTTTGGCTGGTCCTCGGGGCGGCGAGCATTGCGTTCCATCTTTGGTTGATCTTCTCCGGCCTGATCCCCAACCTGGTGT
>JABDRA010000375.1 GCA_013041995.1 Anderseniella sp.
TCAGATCCTGCCTTCAAACGCCTTCCCGACCACCGGGAGGGCGTTTGTGTATTTGAAAAGCAGGCTGGCCAAAGCCTGAACAGTTCACGGATTTATGGACAACATCACCGGTGCGGGTATAAATGCGCCCTCAACACGTTCATCTATTTCAAAGCAGGCTTTCAATTCCATGTCAGGCGTCAACGAAATACGCTCCACCTTCCTCGATTACTTCGTGAAAAACGATCACGAGGAAGTGGCGTCATCGTCACTTGTGCCGCACAATGATCCGACGCTGATGTTTGTCAACGCCGGCATGGTGCAGTTCAAGAACGTATTTACCGGGCTTGAAAAACGACCCTACAGCCGGGCGGTGACTTCACAGAAATGCGTTCGCGCCGGCGGCAAGCACAATGACCTCGACAATGTCGGCTACACGGCGCGCCACCACACCTTCTTTGAGATGCTCGGTAATTTCTCGTTCGGGGATTATTTCAAGGAGCACGCCATTGAACTGGCGTGGAACCTGATCACCAAGGAGTACGGGCTGGACGCCAAACGCCTGCTGGTTACCGTATATCACACAGATGATGAAGCCTTTGAGCTGTGGAAAAAGATCGCCGGACTGTCTGATGACAAGATCATTCGTATTCCAACCCATGATAATTTCTGGGCCATGGGCGATACCGGACCGTGCGGGCCGTGTTCTGAAATCTTCTACGATCATGGCGATCACATTCCCGGCGGGCCTCCCGGATCACCGGATGAGGACGGCGACCGGTTCATCGAAATCTGGAACCTGGTATTCATGCAGTACGAACAGGTGACGGTTGATGACCGCCAGGACCTGCCGCGGCCATCGATTGACACCGGCATGGGGCTTGAGCGTATCTCCGCGCTGCTGCAGGGTAGCCATGACAATTACGAGACCGATCTGTTCAGAGCCCTGATTGCCTCGATTGAGGAGCAGACGGGCGTTGAGGCGACAGGATCGAACAAGGCGTCAAACCGCGTGATCGCCGATCACCTGCGTGCGACATCGTTTCTTATTGCCGACGGTGTGCTGCCGTCCAATGAGGGCAGGGGATATGTGTTGCGCCGCATCATGCGCCGCGCCATGCGTCATGCCGAACTGCTGGGTGTTACAGAACCGTTGATGTGGAAACTGGTGCCGGCGCTGCAACGTGAAATGGCACAGGCGTTCCCGGAACTGTCGCGGGCCGGAGATTTGATCACCGAAACCCTGCGGCTGGAGGAGAGCCGGTTCCGCAAGACGCTGGAGCGCGGTTTGAAAATGCTCGATGAGGAGTCGGCCGGACTGTCTGCAGGTGACCGCTTTTCCGGCGACGTCGCCTTCAAACTCTATGACACCTACGGCTTTCCGCTGGATCTGACAGAGGACGCCCTGCGGGCGCGCGAAATTTCCGTCGACACCGATGCCTTCAATACGGCCATGGACAAGCAGAAAGCCGATGCGCGTAAGGCATGGACAGGTTCCGGTGATACCAATACCGATGCTGTCTGGTTTGATGTGCGTGACGTGACCGGGGCAACAGACTTTCTCGGCTATGAAACCGAGGCCGCTGAAGGGGTTATCTCCGCTATTGTCGCAAGCGACGGCAAGATGCTGCAAAAGGCTGCAAAAGGCGACAAGGTTTCCATCATTGTCAATCAGACGCCGTTCTATGGGGAGAGCGGCGGGCAGACTGGTGATAAGGGAGTCATGACCACAGCTGGCGGTGCCCGGTTGAAGATTGTCGACACGCAGAAACGGCTGGGAGACCTGTTTGTCCATATTGCTGAGGTTGGTAAAGGTGACATCACCGTGGGTGACGTGGTGGAAATGCTGGTCGACCATGACAGGCGGTCGGGCAACCGTATTCATCATTCAGCCACCCACCTGGTGCACGAAGCATTACGACAGGTGCTGGGAAATCATGTGGTCCAGAAGGGTTCACTGGTCGAGCCGGGCCGCTTCCGCTTCGATTACGCCCATCCGAAAGCTTTGTCGGACAATGAACTGGAGCAGGTTGAACTGATAGCAAACCAGGTTGTCCTGCAAAACGATCCCGTATCGACCCGGTTGATGAGTGTTGATGAGGCGATAGAACAGGGCGCAATGGCCCTGTTTGGTGAAAAGTATGGCGACGAGGTTCGGGTGGTGTCCATGGGGGTACAGCCCGGTGCCGGCAACAAGCAGATCTATTCGATGGAGCTTTGCGGTGGCACCCATGTGGGACGCACCGGTGATATCGGTCTGGTGAGAGTGGTATCGGAAGCTGCGTCGGCTGCCGGTGTGCGCCGTATCGAGGCGCTGGCCGGCGAAGCGGCCCGGCAGTATCTGGAAACCCGCGACAGGCAGGTGTCGCGCATTGCCGGCCTGTTGAAAGCAGCACCTGACGATGTCGAGACGCGGGTTGCCGCACTGGTTGAAGAACGCAAAAACCTTGAACGTGAACTGGCGGATGCGAGAAAGAAACTCGCCATGGGTGGCGGAGGCAGATCCGGCGGCAGCGCCATTGAGGATGTCGGTGATGTCAAACTGCTGGCGCGCGTGCTGGACGGATTGAACCCGAAAGACCTTCGCGGCGCGATTGATGATGGCAAGGCGCAGGTCGGGTCAGGCGTTGTGGCGTTGATCGCCGTCAATGACGGCAAGGCGGCAGTTGGTGTCGGTGTGACCGATGACCTGAAAGACAAGCTGAGCGCAGTTGATCTGGTCAAGGCCGGTGTCGAGGCTGTCGGTGGCAAGGGTGGCGGCGGCCGTCCGGACATGGCCCAGGGCGGCGGACCTGACGGCAGCAAGGCCGATGCCGCCCTAGATGCCATTCGCGCAGCGCTGGCGGGATAGCCAGGGTCAGGTATCAATTTTCAGATCATACCTGACGCTCTGTGACAGTCAGCCGGCCATGGCTGCTGACAGGCCGGATAATATACGACGCTGCCTGACGCTGGTTTGCGCCTGCCGGTCGTGCCGCGCTATGTTACCAGCAATCCTTTCATCGTATGCCCGACTGAGATTTTTGAAATTTCCCCGGGAATATTTCTCTATTGCGACCTAATGGCGAGTTTCATGTCGCAGACGAGCTTGACCGGCCACGTCCGACAATGCCAGTAACGAAAATCGATTGTTGAACTGGAGTGAACGAGATTGGCCCTAATTTCCCCATCCCGCAGACTGCGGCGCACGCCATTTTCGGACGGTGTCGAGGCAGCAGGCGTCAAGGCCTATACGGTCTATAATCACATGCTCTTGCCCACCGTTTTCCGCTCGGTGCAAGAGGATTACCGCCACCTCAAAGAGGCTGTACAGGTCTGGGACGTAGCCTGCGAGCGTCAGGTTGAAGTACGTGGCCCGGATGCCGGGCGCCTTGTGCAGCTTCTCACCCCTCGTGATCTGCGCTCGATGCAGCCGGGACAGTGCTACTACATACCTATCGTCGATGAAACCGGCGGCATGCTGAATGATCCCGTTGCCGTCAAACTGACGGAGGACCGGTGGTGGATTTCGATCGCTGACAGCGACCTGCTGTACTGGATCAAGGGACTGGCCTACGGCTACCGGCTGGACGTGCTGATCGATGAGCCGGACGTGTCGCCGCTGGCAGTTCAGGGACCGCGCGCCGATGACCTTATGGCTCAGGTTTTCGGTGAGCAGGTGCGCCAGATCCGGTTCTTCCGCTTCGTGCCATTGAATTTTCAGGGCCGTGATCTGGTGGTTGCGCGCTCGGGTTATTCCAAACAGGGCGGTTTCGAAATCTACGTCGAAGGTGAAGATATCGGCATGCCGCTTTGGAATGCGCTGATGGAGGCAGGAAAGAGCATGGACGTTCATGCAGGATGCCCAAATCTGATTGAACGCATCGAAGCCGGACTGTTGTCTTACGGCAACGACATGACAGACAATAATACACCACACGAATGCGGGCTGGGACGGTTCTGTAACACACAAACCGCAATTGGTTGTATTGGACGCGACGCGCTTCTGCGGGTTGCCGCAGAAGGGCCGGTGAAACAGATCCGCGCCATTTCCATTGACGGCGATCCGGTGCCGGCTTGTGACAGATATTGGCAGCTTTTAGCCGATGGCAAGGTCGTGGGCCGTGTGTCCTCAGCGGCATGGTCGCCCGATTTCGATACCAATGTTGCCATAGGGATGGTGCGCATGACGCACTGGGACGAAGGCAACGAACTGATCGTGGAAACCCCGGATGGTGCGCGCCAGGCCACCGTTCAGGAAAAATTCTGGATTTAGGGTCCTGACCCTACGGTGTCCACTCATCGGTGTCGTGATCCGGGTGCTGCCGGTTGACCAGCTTTGCCAGATCTTGCGGTGCGCGATCGTCTGCGGTGGAGTGACCGGGTAGGGCGGTGATCCGGTTGAACCATGCCCGCTTGCTCTCGATGCCCACCTCGTCAACCGGTGCCGCGATATCAGGAGTGTCCAGGCTACCGACAGTCAATTCGTAAGTGGTATCGCCGGCTTCATGCATGTAGAGCGGGGTGCCGCACCTGGCACAGAAACCGCGCACGGTGACCGGGGTCGAGGAAAATTCGGCTGCCTTGCCCCGGGTCCATTCAAGCCGGCTCACAGGTGTGGTGAGCAGCACCATGCCGAAATTGCCGCCTGCCTTCTGGCACATCCGGCAATGGCAGATGCCGGAATGACCCAGAAGTCCGGTTATCCGGTAGCGCACCGCGCCGCACTGACACCCGCCTGAATGGGCTTCTTCCGTCACGGGCGTTGCCACACCACCGGAAACCAGTCTTCCGGCAGCACATCGCCCATGTTCAGCTTCAGGCCCATTTCATCAAATGGTGGCGATACGGCATGGGACCGCGCGACATAACGGCAGTCTTCGCCGATAAAACGAAAACTGACGGACCGCCTGCGGGTGCCTGACGTGTTGGGCGGCGCGTTGTGCAGGGTATGATAATCGAAGGCAACCGCATCACCGGGTTCTAGGTCCCAGGCGCGCAGATCTGCCG
>JABDRA010000382.1 GCA_013041995.1 Anderseniella sp.
CGCGAACCCGGTTTGTGGCGGATCTCGACCGGCCGGTGAGTTACTCGGTCTATGTGATCGACAATCCTTATCGCGTGGTGGTCGATCTGCCGGATGTCCGTTTCAATATGCCGCCTGAAATCGGCGATGCCGGCAAGGGGCTGATCAGGGCATATCGGTTCGGCCAGCTTGCACCTGGCAAGTCACGTATCGTAATTGACACAATCGGTCCGGTCCTGATTGAGAAATCGTTCGTGCTCAACCCTGACAACGGCCAGCCCGCACGGATGATAATTGATATTGTCCAGACAGACCAACGTACCTTTGCCCGGATCAAGGCAACGGAACGTCCGACCAGAAGCGCTGCGGCCACGCCGGTTCAACCGACCCCGGATACATTGGCAGAACTGCTGAAGCGTGAAGGCGTCGCACGCATCGATGAAGAAGCCGAACGGGCTGAGCAGACTGAAATGGCAGCCAGCCTGATCCCCAAACCCCGTCCGAAACCCTCGCAGTCCGGACCGGCATGGGGAATGGTGCCAGACCGGGCAGGCGCTGCCGGTGCCCCTCCTGTCAGGCCTGTTGTGGTGCTGGACCCCGGCCATGGCGGGATTGATGGAGGTACGGTTTCAAGAAAAGGTACCCCGGAAAAGAAGATCGTGCTGGCATTTGCGCGTGAACTCCGCAAAAAACTGCTGGCGACCGGGCGCTTTGAAGTTCACATGACCCGCAATGATGACAGGTTCATCTCATTGGGTAAGCGTGTCAAATTTGCCCGTGCCAAGAAGGCAGATCTGTTCATAGCGGTTCATGCGGACAGTTTGCGGCAACGCCGGGTGCGTGGTGCAACTGTATATACATTGTCTGAAAAGGCGTCGGACGCAGAAGCAGCGGCGCTGGCGGAAAAGGAAAACAGCGCGGATTTTATTGGCGGGGTTGATCTTGGCGAAGATGCCGGCGAAGTAGCAGGCATACTGCTCGATCTGGCGCTGCGGGAGACCAAGAACCATTCAATCTATTTTGCCCGCAGGGTAGTGAAAAACCTGAAACCTGTTGCGCCATTGAACAGGCGGCCCGTTCGGTCTGCCGGATTCAAGGTATTGCGTGCACCGGACGTGCCGTCAGTCTTGCTGGAACTCGGGTATCTGTCGAATCGGCATGACGAGAAAAACCTCATCTCCTCGAAATGGCGGCGCAAGGCGGCTGGTGCTGTTACGGCGGCAATCGAGGGATTTTTCTCGCCGGAAGTGGCCGCCCGGCAGCAACTGGCGCAATGAAAATCTTACGCCCATCTGCCTATCTTCACACAAACCATTGCAGTGCCGTCCGATTGCCACAATATTTGGCTTTGTGATCGCAAACGACGTATAGACGTATATATTTGTTGCAATAGTTCGTTGCAAAATCCGGGACGCTGATCTGAATGCTGCGATTTATCAAATATCTGTTCAGTTTTGGGATGGCGGTGTGTTTCGCTGTAGCACTTGCAGTGGGCTACATCATCTACGACACCTCCAAGACATTGCCGTCTCATGAAAGCCTGGCCAAGTACGAACCACCGGTAATGACGCGCATTCATGCCGCCGACGGTTCACTACTGGCCGAATACGCCAAGGAGCGCCGGCTTTTCGTCCCAATAGATGCGGTACCAAAAAAACTGGTGGAGGCTGTGACGTCCGCCGAGGACAAGAATTTTTACAGGCACATGGGCGTTGACCCGGAAGCGCTTGCCAGAGCCGTGGTTGTAAATATAAGAGCCCGGTTGCAGGGCTCGAACCGCCGTCTGATCGGCGCGTCGACAATTACCCAACAGGTCGCAAAAAACTTTCTGCTCACCAATGAACGCACCATAACCCGCAAGCTGCGCGAAGCGCTGATCGCCTTGCGCATGGAGAGCTCGTTCAGCAAGGATCAGATTCTTGAACTTTATCTCAACGAGATTTTTCTGGGGCAGGGCTCTTATGGCGTCGCTGCTGCATCACTGAACTATTTCGGCAAGTCCTTGACCGAATTGGACCTGGCTCAGACTGCCTATCTGGCTGCATTGCCCAAGGGACCGTCGAACTATCATCCTGTACGCCATCGCAAGCGGGCAATTGAACGGCGCAACTGGGTTTTGGCGCGGATGTACGACAACGGTTACATTACCGAAGCAAAAATGAAGGAGGCCCAGGCCAAGGACATCGAAGTCACGCTCCGTCCGTTTGGCGCCAAACTGTTTGCGGCGGAATATTTCACCGATGAAGCCAGACAGGCCGTGGAGCGCATATACGGCAAGGAAGTTTTGCGCACCGGTGGATTGTCTGTCCGCACAACCATCGATCCGAAATTGCAGATATTTGCCCGGCAAGCGCTGGCAGGCGGGCTTATCCAGTTTGATCGCAATCATGGCTGGCGCGGTCCCGTTGCGACGGTTGCAGTAAATGCGGACTGGCCTGTCGCGCTGGCGAAGATAAAGCCATTGGGCGATGTCTATCCGTGGCAACTGGCGGTCGTGCTGGAAGTTAACGATGACCAGGCGCGTATCGGACTGCGGCCGTCACGAGTGGTCAAGGGCAAGCCGCCAGCAACCAAGGAAGGTGTGATCCCGTTGCAGCACATGCAGTGGGCGCGACAACACAAAGGCATCAACAAGAACGGGGCGGTGCTTGGTGAAAAGATAAAGTCGGTAGCTGATGTGCTGAAGCCGGGTGATGTGGTGTATGCAACTGCTGCGGGATCAGACAACAACTACCATCTGGTTCAGATACCGGAAATTGATGGCGGGATGGTCGCCATGGATCCGCATACCGGTCGGGTGCTGGCACTGGCAGGCGGCTTTTCCTACAGCCGCAGTCAGTTTGACCGGGTTACACAGGCACGACGCCAGCCGGGGTCTTCAATAAAACCCTTTGTGTACGCTGCCGCGCTTGATAATGGCTACACGCCTTCATCAGTTGTCCTGGATGCGCCGGTAGAGATAAAGCTGCGCAGTGGCGAGACCTGGAAACCGTCCAACTACACCAACAAGTTTTACGGACCGTCGACGTTGCGTCGCGGCATCGAGTTTTCACGCAATGTGATGACGGTGCGTCTTGCCCAGGATATGGGCATCAAGAAATTCAAGGGTCTGACCGAACGGCTCGGCATCTACAATAATCTGCCAGCCGTGCTCGCGACATCACTTGGCTCCGGAGAAACATCCCTGCTGCGCATGACGTCTGCCTATTCGGTGCTTGCCAACGGCGGCAAGAAGATCGAACCAACCATGCTGGATCGCATCCAGGATCGCTACGGACGCACGGTATGGCGCCATGACAAGCGTGAGTGCACCCAGTGCAATGCCGCGGAGTGGACCAACCAGCCGGAACCGGAATTTATCGAAAACCGGGAGGTGGTTATGAACCCGTACACCGCCTATCAGATCACGTCGATGCTGGAAGGGGTGGTGCAACGTGGCACCGCCAAGAAACTTCAGGAAATCGGCAAGCCGATTGCGGGCAAGACCGGAACAACAAACGATGAGCGCGATGCCTGGTTTATTGGCTATACGCCCGATCTCGTGGTTGGAGTTTATGTTGGCTATGACCGGCCAAGGCCGATGGGCAAGGGCGAAACCGGCGGTTCGCTGGCAGCGCCAATCGTGTCCAAGTTCATGAAGCTCGCGCTGAAGGACGTGTCTGCCACACCGTTTCGTGTTCCCTCAGGTGTTCGGCTGATCCCGATTGATCCCAAGAGCGGCAAGCGCGGCACCTATGGCGAAGCCAATGTCATCCTCGAGGCATTCAAGCCCGGCGAACAACCCCCGGAACGCTCGCGGCTGGTGACCGGCGGAGATGCGTTGGCAAGTTCCGGTATCAATGTCGGCAGCTACACCGATGCCGGTGGCGTTGTCATCAACGGGGGTGACAGCGGATCAGCCGCTGTATCCGAAGGCGGGTTGACGACGGGCACTGGTGGCCTGTACTGACCGGACCAAATTTATTCATCAATCACTATCCAGAAACCTGCCACGGAAAGATTCGCATGCGCGCTGAAATCGAGACACTTGTCGACGAATTCAAGCAGTCCATTGGACTGCTGAGGAGGCATCTTTGACTGGGATCAGGCGCTGCGTGATCTTGACCTGCTGAATGCTCAGGCTGAGGATCCTGATCTTTGGAACGACTCTGAAGAAGCCCAGCGTGTCATGCGCAAACGTCAGGATCTTGAAAGCCGTATCGGTACGGTTCGACGTCTGGAACAAACCATTTCCGACAGTGTCGAATTGATCGAACTGGGCGAAATGGAGAACGACCAGTCAGTCATCGACGAGGCTGAAATCCAGATTCAGCAGTTACAGCCCGAAATCGCCAAACTGGAAATCGAAACGCTACTGTCGGGTGAAGCCGACAGCAATGACAGTTTTCTGGAGGTGCATGCAGGTGCCGGCGGTACGGAAAGCCAGGATTGGGCTTCCATGCTGACGCGCATGTATACCCGATGGGCCGAAAAGCAGGGTTACAAGGTTGAATTGATTGAAATGCATGACGGTGAGGAAGCCGGTATCAAATCTGCGACGCTGAAGGTAAATGGTCACAACGCCTATGGCCGGCTGAAAACCGAAAGCGGCGTACATCGCCTTGTGCGGATTTCGCCATACGATTCCAACGCCCGCAGGCACACCTCGTTTGCATCGGTGTGGACCTACCCCGTTGTTGATGACAATATCGAAATTGAAGTCAATGAAAGCGACTGCCGCATTGATACCTATCGGGCATCCGGTGCCGGGGGGCAGCATGTAAACACGACCGACTCGGCGGTTCGCATCACCCATATTCCGACAAACATTGTGGTCCAGTGCCAGAACGAACGATCGCAGCACAAGAACCGGGCAACGGCCTGGAACATGCTGCGTGCAAGACTGTATGAGCGCGAACTGCAAATCCGTGAGGAAGCGGCGAGCGCCGAAGAGGCCACTAAGACCGATATCGGTTGGGGGCACCAGATCCGGTCTTATGTTTTGCAGCCATATCAGCTTGTGAAGGACTTGCGCACCGGCCATGAGAGTACCAATCCGTCTGCGGTGCTGGACGGCGATCTCAACGAGTTTATTGAAGCATCGTTGGCTCAACGGGTGCATGGCGGCGGGCCTGATGAGGTTTCTGACATCGAGTAGAAGCGTGACGGGCATGCAATTGCTTCCGCATACTCACCTATGTACGCATAGTATCTGGGAAAGCTGAGTTAAGCACGACTCTTGCGCGCGACAAGGCATTCATCAATCGATGGCCGTGACAACACGATCCAGAGGCCACCTCACGGATGAGCTCACCTGGAAACAGAATTACGGAACTTCAGGCGATTTTATTCAGCCGCCTTCGGCTTACGGGCAGGGGGCTCGGGGTAAACCGGATCATCTGCAATATCATCGGTGCCTGGCAGGGAATAGACATTTTCCTGCGGATAGTGCTGGTCATAGACCGGAGGAGCATAATTCTGCCCCCAGCCGCTGCTGGCATATCCCTGTTCCTGATCGATCGGTTCTGACAGCGGGTCTTCCACGCGGCGTATCTTGCCATCCACATGGGCGCCATTTTCAATCGAAAGCGTCTGGTTTATCACGTCGCCTTCAATATGGGCTCCAGCATAGATGTGGATATGAAGGGCACGTATCGGGCCAATTACCCGACCACGAACGATAACTTCTTCCGCGGTAATGTCGCCGTAGACAACACCATTGCCATCTACGACCACGGCGCGCGCACGCACCGTACCATTGATGGTACCGTCTACTTGCAGCTCACCGCCGGTTGATACCGAGCCATCGATGACAAGGTCCAGAGACAAAAGCGACGGCCCGGAACGGTGCCGTTGACGGCCTCCGCTATTGGGTCCGTTCTTTGGCGCTTTAGCGCGTGATTTCTTGAAAAACATCGCGGGCCTTCCAAAATCTAACAGGGTCTATTGCGCGGCCGCCCACGCGTGTTTCGTAATGAAGATGCGGTCCAGTACTGCGACCTGTACTTCCAGCTTTTCCTATTCTATCACCTGACTTGACCTTTTGGCCAGTGCGAACAGAAATTATACTTAAATGTGCATATCGGCTGGTAATACCACCATCATGGCGCACCTCGACCAATTTGCCATATCCACCGGACCAACCCGCCTTGGTGACGGTGCCTGGCGCGGTAACATGGACCGGAGACCCTGTCGGGCCCCGGAAATCGATGCCCGAATGCATGGCAGGGCTTTTGCGGAACGGATCCTTGCGCAAACCGAACGGACTGGATGTTTTATGCTCCCCGGCCATCGGCCTGGTGAGTGGTAGACGGGTGGTCTGAAATTTCAGGGTTTCCCAGCGGCCCAGTTGGGCTGAAAGGTCGGACACATGCTGCGCCAGCACTTTCGACCCGAGGTCAGCCGCACTTGCAGCGACAAACGGACCTCCAACTGCATCCGGTTTGTATCTTGATGATTTTGCAAGCTTTTCAGCGTTCATCCCAAGTGAGCGATAAACCTGGCCAAGTCGCGTCGTGCGGCCCGCCACATAATCCGTGACAGTGCCGAGCAGCTCAGCTTCGCGGTCCTCCATCTGAGCCATGTAAGTGCGTAATTCGATCAGCGGTGCAACTGCCTGTTCAGGTGACGTAAAATCCGAGGTGAATTTGTCAACCGCGCGTGGCGACATTGTGTTGCCCGCTGTCTGAACGCCGGGCGTTGACTGTGGTGACAGGCTGCCCTTCTGTTGCCTGGTGGTGCCATTTGGACCGGGCAACCATCCCTGCCTGAAGAAATCCGACAATTGCCGATGGCGATCTACCAGCCGGTCATGTTCAAATCGCACTTCATCGACTTTGGCCAGATAGGTTTTCTGGTCCAGCAACAGCCGTCGGTTGAGTTTGTCGATCGTGGAGCGCATTTCTCCAATTCGATCTTCATATTCCAACCGTGCACGATACTGATTGCGTTCCTTCAGCGCCAGAACCTGATCCTTGAAGGCAACGTTGACGGTCGCATAGGCGACCCAGAAGAGACCCACTGTGAAAGCGAAAATAACAGCAACCTGGACCCAGGGCCGAAGTGTAATGAACTGAACTTCACCTTCGGAGCGCAGATAGATCTGCCGTTCACGAAACGCGTAGGCCAGGCGAGAGAACAATCCACGCGGATGACGCCCCCTTGTATGCCGTCGTGTGCTACGCATAAGCCC
>JABDRA010000388.1 GCA_013041995.1 Anderseniella sp.
AAAGCCAGTTCTGACAATTCCTCAAGCGGCAGAGAAGTTAAGTGTTACCTATGCGGCTGCCCAAAAAACAGTAGAGCGTCTTGTTGATATCGGCATATTGGACGAGTTAGCTTCCGACTTGCGCCCAAAATACTTCCTTGCGCCTCAGGTCATAGAGATCACAATCCCTAAGGAGCGCATTGCTGCGACGCGAAGAAGTGCATAACGCAACTATCAATTTGCAATCCTTCTAAACCAAGCTAGCAGGCTTTCAATGACCTGATAGGCCAAATCTCAATGAGGGTTGGTGGGTAACCGATCAATTTCTGTCTTTCGCCTAGACACAACCAGAAAGTGCAGGATGGTACCCAAAATCAAAACAAGAACCAGCGGCATATCGCTGAACCCTTATTTCAAATGGTCGGAGTGGCGAGATTCGAAGTCACGACCCCCTGCTCCCGAAGCAGGTGCGCTACCAGGCTGCGCCACACTCCGACACTTGAAGAACGGGGTTGTTATAGCGCTGGAAAATGCCGGCTTCAAGCCATGACAAGAGGCCACAAAATCCACCGTTGCAGGCGCGCGGTGGAATCAGTATGTTGCCGCCATCCTGCTCAGGTGACGTTACCTGTTTTTCGGATATTGCTGGGGCGTCGCCAAGTGGTAAGGCAGCGGCTTTTGATGCCGCCATGCGCAGGTTCGAATCCTGCCGCCCCAGCCAGTTTTGTTTTCGGTGGCACACTTCAGGCGGGTACTTCAAAGCCATGACAACCACCACGTCACAAACATCGCGGGTTTCGCTGACACGGCTGGTCCTGACCATCCTGCTGCCGTTTTCGCTGTGCTATTTCCTGTCTTACCTGTACCGCGCGGTCAACGCCGTCATTGCGCCTAACCTGGTGTCGGATATCGGGCTGGATGCGGGCGAGCTTGGTTTGCTGACCGCTGCCTATCTGATCGGGTTTGCCGGCTTCCAGATACCGCTCGGGCTCTTGCTGGACCGGTTCGGACCACGAAAAGTTCAGGCTGTCCTTTTGTGTGTCGGCGCGCTTGGTGCACTACTGTTTGCCTATGCCGCCGGCAAGTGGGGACTTAGTTTCGGCCGCATGTTGATCGGCATCGGATCAGCCGGCGGGCTGATGGCCGGTTTCAAGGCGGTGACCATATGGGTGCCGGAACAACGCCGCGCGCTGGCCAATGCCTGCATCATGGCAGTGGGTGGTTTGGGGATTTTGTCGGCCACCGTGCCTGCAGAATGGGCAACGGTGCAGTTCGGATGGCGCGGCATGTTCGTCGGCCTGATGGCCGTCACGCTCGCCGTGGCTGTATTTCTGTATCTCGTCGTGCCGGAACGCCCGAAGGAAAATGCCGCGAAGCCAGACACAGGCAGTGTGTTCAAGGCCATCGGCATCATCTACTCAGATCCGGTTTTCTGGCGTGTGGCGCCGTTTGTGGCGCTCACGGCAGGCTCCCATATCGGCGTCCAGACCTTGTGGGCAGGACCCTGGATCAGGGATGTCGCCGGCATGGATCGCGATGCCGTGGCCCAGGTGCTGGGTTTATCCGCAATGGGGTTCCTGGTCGGCACCTTGATGACCGGATATATCGCCGACTGGCTGGGCCGCAAGGGTGTTGGCCTGCTCACCACCATGATCGGCTTCATTCTGGCGTTCATGGCGATACAACTGGTTATTCTGCTCGAGCCGGTCGCCATGACGCCGCTGGTATGGTTTGCCTTCGGCATGTTCGGCCAGGCCGGTATTCTGGCCTATCCATGGCTGGCGCAATATTTCGGCACCCACCTTGCCGGGCGCTCGAACGGCTGCCTCAATACGCTGGTGTTCGGCATTGCGTTTATCTCGCAATATGTCATTGGTGCCATCATCAACCTGTGGCCGGTCACTGCGGCGGGCGGCTATGACCCTGTTGCCTATCAGGTGTCATTCGGTCTGTTCCTGGTGTTGCAGGCGCTGACATTTATCTGGTTATTGCTGGGGGCACCGTCGGCGCATCTGAGAAGGGAAGCAACATGACAGATGCTGTGCTGGTGGAAGTGACCCGTGGCGGCATTGTCGAAAGCCGTCATTCCGGTGCCTATGCGGTTGTCGGGCCCCGCGGCGAGCTTATCGCCTCGGCAGGTGACATTGACAGGCCGGTGTTTCCACGCTCGGCCATCAAGGCTTTGCAGTATCTGCCGGCGGTTGAGGCCGGTGTGGTTGAAGCCTACGGCATGGTGGATGAAGAAATAGCCCTGGCGTGCGCCTCCCACAACGGTGAGCCGGATCATGTCCGTGTGGCGCGTTCGGGGCTGGTCAAGGCCGGTGTCAGCGAACAGGACTATGAATGTGGCACCCACTGGCCGTTTCCCGGCGCCGTTTCACGTGCCATGGTGGCTGCCGGTGAACAGGCGGGTCAGGTTCACAACAATTGTTCCGGCAAGCATTCGTTCATGCTCGCCTTTGCGGCAAAGCTTGGCGTCGATCCGAAAGGCTATGTCAAACGTGATCACCCGGTGCAGCGGGCCATTGAAAAGCTGATCGGCGACATGTGTGATTATGATCTCACCCACACACCGTGTGGCATCGATGGCTGTTCCGTGCCGACATGGGCGATCCCGCTGCGCAATGTTGCTTTGGGGTTCCAGCGCTTGGGGTCAGGTGAGGGTTTGAGTGATAGCCGCATCGACGCCTGCCGCCGGATCATTGCCGCGGTTCGCGTACACCCGTTCATGGTAGCCGGCACCAAACGGTTCTGTACCGACCTGATGACCGCCGTGCCGCGTGCGTTTGTCAAAACCGGCGCGGAAGGGGTTTTCTGCGCCACCATTGCCCATGCCGGTATCGGTATTGCCCTGAAATGCGATGATGGCGCGGGCCGGGCGGCGGAAGCCCTTCTGGCAGGTGTGATGTCCGGATTGGAGTGCTGGACCGATGCGGAGCGCGCAACGCTTCAAGCCATGTCCGATGTCACCGTGACAAACTGGAACGGCATCGAAACCGGCCATATAAGCGCTGTCGGTATCCAATAGCTCATTGTGTGAATTGCATGACAGGCAGCGCATTGCGTCGTTTGCGGAAAATATCTCACCAAACGGAATATTTAAACATGCATTGAAATATCTCACCTTTTGAGAAATTTATACATGTAGTTTATTAATTTTCCCGCAATTAGTTCTGCAACTAAATAATAACACAACTTTAGTGCGATTAATTAACTTTATTATTTTAAGTATTGCATCATATATTGCGAAAATTTAGTTGGCAAGCAGACGAATAAGACGTTCACGCGTCACTAAAATTTGAGTTGGGGTCATGGCGGCAGCAGCAAAGAAAAACAAACCGATTGCCGGTGCAACCGAATTGCGCCCGAAGGCGATCGACGACTGCATTGCCAGTCTCGACAAGGTGCAATCCATTGGCCAACAGGACAATGTCACTCCAGACGAAGCATTAGCAGTGATCGACGACGCTTGCCGGATGCAGGAGGGGTTGCGCCGGTCTCTTGATGAATTGAGACAAGATCAGCTGAAAGACTCCAGTCCTTTCCAGATGCCCGGACAGACTGATGCGCCTGCAACGGAGGAGGAGATAGCCCAATCGGTTAGCCAACCACGGGTGGCTCGGGGCTTTACGTGGTCGGACTCCAAAAAAGTACTGAAAAGTGCGTTGGGACTGCTCGTCATTGCCTATATCGGCTGGCAACCCGTTCAACGGTTGTTTCAGGTCTCCAGTGTTGAAGCGGTTGTAAATTCACATCTGATTACGCTCAGATCGCCAATTGAGGGCACTATTGCCAGGCAACTGGATAACCTCAGCGTCGGCGGAGACGTCGCCGGCAAAACAACCTTGTTTACGATCGAAAATCCACGTTCGGAATATCCGCGGATTGACGATTTGCGTCGCCGTATAGGTGCAATCAGTGACGATTTGTTGGTTGATGCAAAGCGGTTGGTCGAGGCCGAAGCGTTGTTTACGCAAATGAGTCGCATTGCCAGGGAATTTCGTGATGCACGCATGGAACAACTGCAAGCGAATATTGCCGCGCAGCGTAGCGAGATTGCAGCATCCCGGGCCAAACTCATGCAGCTGGATGCGCGCCTCAAGCGGCAATTTTCCCTGTTTTCCACGAATGTTGTTCCGCAAGCGAAAATTGACGAGGTCCAGCGCGATCAACGAGTGGCCAGTCTTGAAGTCACAACGCTGGAACGCCGCATCAAGGTTGCGCAAATTGAGTTGAAGGCACTCAAGTCGGGCATGTTTGTTGGCGACAACTACAATGATATACCCTATTCGGCGCAACAGTCTTATAGCCTTCGCCAGAAGGTAACTGATCTGAAGGCCAAAATTTTCAGTAATGACCGGCAGACAGCTCGCCTGCGTGTTGAGTTGGCCGAAGAGGAAAAACAGGCCCTTCGGCTTGCAAGGGCCGACATTGTATTGCCGCGCAGATCGCGGGTTTGGGAGGTGTTAACCGCTCAGGGCGAGCAGGTCACCCGTGGTCAGGAATTGATCCGGCTGGTTGACTGTTCGCTGCCGGTGGTGACGGCGGCGGTGACCGAGACAGTTTACAACAGCCTCAGTATCGGTGCGCCTGCAAGCTTCAGATACCGGCAGACTGGCGAGGACCTGCCAGGCACTGTGGTTCAGCTGACCGGTGTTGCCAGCGCGGCGGCCAACCTCGCGATCATGCCCAATGCGCTCACGAAAGAGTCTTACCGGGTCATGGTCAAAGTACCCGGGCTGGCCAGCAAGGCGAATTGCGCCATTGGGCAGACAGGCCGGGTCATATTCCGCGAGAGCGAGAAAGTTATCCGCACGGCCGGCGTTCCATGACACCTCTTGCCGCAGAAGCGATGGAAGGTGCCTGGCTTGGCATGTCCGTAGCAGGCGTCTTTGTGTGCGTGATGCCGTGGGTGCGCCGCAACACATGGCATCATTTGCCGTTGATTGCCCTCACGATTATTCTGGTGCTTCGCTACATGATCTGGCGACTGACGGACACGTTGCCACCTGTCGAGGAAAGCGCCAACTTTGTTACGGGCCTTGTGTTTCTCACGATTGAGTCGCTGGCGCTTGTGAGTACCTTGTTCACGCTGGTCGTTTTGACCCGGTCAAGCGACCGCACCAGGGAAGTTGGCTGGCGGCTGCCCAAACTGAAAGCCGAGCCCAATCCCCCGCTCGTGGACATGTTCATCTGCACATACAATGAAGAGCGCACCATTCTTGAGCGCACCATCGTCGGATCGCTGTCGATTGATTATCCCAATTTCCGGGTGTGGGTGCTTGATGATGGCCGCAGGGACTGGTTGCGGGATCTGTGTGTTTTGCACGGCTGCAACTATCTCACACGTCCGGACAACAGCCATGCCAAGGCCGGAAACATCAATCACGCTCTGAAGCAGATTGCGGCCCTGCCCGAAGTGCCGGAATTCATTTCCATACTTGATGCAGATTTTGTACCGGCCAGCCAGTTTCTCTGGCGCACTGTCAGTCTGATGCAGGACGAGAATACCGGTCTCGTTCAGACGCCGCAACATTTCGTCAATCCTGACCCGATTCAGTCCAATCTGATGACGACGTCATCGTGGCCGGATGAGCAGCGTTTTTTCTTTGACGTCATTATGCCGGCCAAGGATGCATGGGGTGCTTCGTTCTGTTGCGGCACCTCATCGCTGATGCGTTACAAAGCCTTGATGGATATAGGTGGCTTTCCCACAGACAGCGTCACCGAAGATTATCTCCTGACGTTGCGCCTGTCGAAGAAGGGCCTCCGGACCGTGTTCTTGAACGAGCGCCTGTCGATGGGGCTCGCGGCGGAAGGTTTGCAGGAATATCTGGTCCAGCGCGGCAGGTGGTGTCTTGGCTTCATTCAGATTTTCATGGGCCCTGACGGGCCGTTCAACGTCAGGAATGGGCCTGCGCTGCCCCACCGTTTGGCACTGCTTGAGACATTTCTCTACTGGTTTGCCAGCCATGCCTTCAGAATGCTCGGATTGATTGTCCCGATCCTCTACCTGCTGTTCGATATTCGTGCGGTAGACGTCAGCCTTGCTGACGGCTTGTCCTATTTCCTGCCGTCCTACGTGGCGCAGATTGTCGTCATATCCTGGCTGTCGGGAAAACGGGTCCTGCCGGTTATGACGGACGTGACCCAGCTGATTGCTGCACCTACAGTTCTGAAAGCCTGTGTGGCCGGCATTCTTCAACCCAAGGGACACAAGTTCAAGGTGACGGCCAAGGGAGGGGACCGCAGTCACATCCTGGTGCAATGGAATCTGTTGTGGGTGTTTGCCGGACTGATGGCGCTCACGATTATTGGCGTGATCCTGAACTTCGTCATCGATGCTGATCGCTCGCTGCAGACCACGAGTTCCGTGGCCTTGTTCTGGAGTTGGTACAACATAATCATACTGTTTCTGGCGTGCATGGCATGTATTGAGCAGCCGCGTTTCAGAACCAATGAGCGGCTGTCTTCAACCAAAGCTCTGGAGCTATCGGTTAATGGAAAGAGAACTCGGCGCCGGGTCATGGATTGTTCTGTCGGTGGTGCACGGTTTGCCGGCAGTTCGCCCGGACCGGTTGGCAGCGATATTGTTTTGCACATGATTGGACAGGACGTATGCGCTGAGATCGTGCGGACATTGCCCGGGGGGTTTGCCGTGAAGGTCGCAGACACGACGCAAGCCTATGGCGCCATGGTGAATTTTGTCTATTCAGGGGATCACTCGGCAAACATTGATATCGTCAAACCTGTTCTCGTTGCCAAGCACGTGTTTTCGCGGATGTTCGGTTAGTGCGAGATGAGCTTAGATTGGATCATGTCCGCGTGGCGCGCTCAGGGCTCGCCAAGGCGGGGGTCAGCGAACAGGCCTATGAATGTGGCATCCACTGGCCGTATCAGCGCCGTCGGCGTGTGAACGCCTAACCTGGCTGCATGATGGCAAGCAGCGCGTCGCGCGTCGCGTCGTCTGCGGGAAACATCATCTCGATTTTCAGTTCAGCAACCGCGATGTCTTCCGGCGTTCCGAACTGGGCCAGCGTCGAAAAGAACGACAAGGTGGCTGTGCCTGCGCGATAGCGCGCCGGGATGACAGCGGGCAGCGTACCATTGACGCCGTGTGAGCCGGGACCGAGCACTCGGGTCAATTGCGACACGGCGGTGTCCAGTACTGCATCGCCGCCCAGATGGGCGCTTTCAGTGCGCAACCGGACCGCCATGTGCTGCAGGACTTCCCGCCAGTTTTCGAGCGCCGATGACATCAGATCCATATCCATCATGGCGTCGAGCAGGCTGTCCCCCTCGGCAAGCCCGATACCGCCAAGCAGGAATGTGGCCGATGCATTCGCCTTCACCACGCGCCAGTGCTTGTCCAGCGCAAATGCCGGAAACGGGTCGTGGCGCTCCAGGGTCCAGTCAACCGCTGCGCGGACATGGGCCATATCATCATCACTCAACTCACGACGCCGGTAGGCCGGTGCGAACCCCGCCGCACCCAGAAAGGCGTTTCGGGCAGAATGCGGCACTTCAAGCGTTTCGCACAACTGCATGGCCATCGACTGGCTCGGCCGGGCGCGTCCGGTTTCCAGAAATGAAATATGCCGCGCCGAGACATTGGCGGTAAGCCCGAGATCAAGCTGGCTCATCCGGCGCTGTCCGCGCCATTGCCTGAGTGCCGTGCCGAAAGTGTTCTGCATGACCAAATCCCTGTTTCAGACGATTGGTTTCATCTTACAGGCAAGCTGTGACCGAAAACACTTACCTCGCAGGTAATTGAACAGGTGCAGAATTGAACCTAGTCAGAAGTACACATACAACGCATTGAGGAGACAAGACAATGCAACAACAAGCAACACTGCGCTGGCTGAAATTCGCCTGCCTGTCTGTCATCGGCTTTGGTCTGCTGGGTGTGCTGGCTGCCGTTCCGGCCCTGTCGGGCGCAACCAGGTTTTTCGTTGATCTGGCGTTCTGGCCGGTCGACGGTGCGCCTGGCACGCCAACACCTGAAAGCAACCTGCTGTGGGCGATCCTGAACGGGATCTTGGTCGGCTGGGGTGTGCTTTTGTGGCAGGTCACCACAAGGGTCTATGCCACCACACCTGACGTCGGACGCAGCATGATCCTGACCAGTGTCGGCATCTGGTTTGTCGTCGACAGTGCAGGGTCAATCGCCGCTGGTGCCCCGG
>JABDRA010000394.1 GCA_013041995.1 Anderseniella sp.
TCTCACCGGCGGCTACTTCGATACCGGACCCTGCCAATGCATCGCGCAATTCACCCAGACGCGTATCATCAGCCGTGACAGCCAGTTTGGCATTGAACTCCCGTGCGTCCGCCGCCAGCTGGGCGATATTGCGATTGGCAACAAGCGCATCAACCGTAAAACGGTCGCGGTGATTGCGGATTACATCAACCGTCGATTGTCCGATTGACCCTGAAGATCCCAGGATACTTAAAGTCTTATTGCCCGATGATTTACTCATGCGTTAATACTCTGGGGTCTGTTCAATCAAAGAAAACTGCAGATATGAGGACTGCTTACCAGACCACGAGCCCGCTGGCCACGGCTTCGTGTCCGCCACGAGCATAGCCAAACGCCGCAGCAGCGACTGAGGCGAATATCAATCCGTCGACCCGGTCCAGAACCCCGCCATGGCCCGGAATGATGCGACCGGAATCCTTGACACCAAACCGTCGCTTGGCTGCGGACTCAAACAAATCCCCGAGCTGTTCCAGAACCGCAAGCACACCACCGCCCACCAGCAGCGGCCACGCTGAGGGCAGACCGGCATACCATCCCATAGCGGCGCTCGCGACGATACCACCGGCAACCGCACCCACCAGTCCGGCCCAGGTCTTGTTGGGTGATATGGACGGCGCCAGCTTTGGCCCACCAATCAATCTGCCGAAAACATAGGCCAGTGTGTCGGCACTCCAGACCACGGCAAACAGCCACAAAACCGCAAACAGCCCATATTCCGGCGATTGCCGGATCAGTATAAGGGCCAGCCCCGGCAGTGCGATATAGGGTATTCCCCACCAGGCCCAGCGAGACCCGGATTTTTTCCGCAGTACTTCTCTTATCAGGCTCATCATCCAGCATACGGCAATGACCTGAAGAGCCATCGCGACCCCTGAACGCGACACAATCAAAACGGCAGCAATTGCTGCCAGCGCATGCAGAACAAACTGAAACTGTGACCCGCGGTGGACCATGCGGCACCATTCAGCGGCCATGATTGCGGCAATCATGGCAATGCCCAGTTCGAACCACACACTTCCTGCCCAGACATCGAGCAGTGCAATTGGTATAAGCACCAGCGCAGCCGCAATCCGTACGGCGAGTTCACGGGTCACAAAACGTCCGGCGGGTTTATCGGTGGACGGGCTCATCCGGGAAACTGCTCAAGGCCGGTTGCAGACAGACCGCATCGGGAAGTCAGTGTCCGGGTGATGTCAAGCCAGCGCGGCAGCATTGACACATCCGCCATAGCGGCGTTGACGATGAGAAAACTCAGCAAGGGCGCGTTTGTAGATTTCGGCATCAAAATCGGGCCAATGCTCGTCAACAAACACCAGTTCGGTGTAGGCCATTTGCCACAGCAGATAATTTGAAATGCGCTTTTCGCCGCTGGTGCGGATCAGCATGTCAGGTTCAGGCACATCAGGCACGTACATATGGGCTGCGAAACACGCTTCATCGATCTCATCGGGAGACAGCTCGCCACGCGCGACCTTTTCGGCAATAGCCCGAGCGGTGCGTGCAATCTCGGTACGTCCGCCATAGTTGAATGCAACCACCAGATTGAGTTTGCTGTTCAACGCTGTGAGCTTCTCACATTCCTCGATCATCTCGACCATGTCGTCATCAAGCCGGTCACGTTCACCGATCACACGAATACGAACGCCTGCGGAATGCAGTTCCGCAACATCCTGCCGGATAAACCGCCGCAACAGGGCGAACAAATAAGTGATTTCAGCTTTGGGGCGACGCCAGTTCTCGGACGAGAATGAGAAAACTGTCAGATACTCGGTACCCTGCTCAATCGCTGCGCGCACCAGCCGCCGGACGGCGTCCACGCCATGACGATGGCCCTCGGTTCGCGGCAATGACCGCTGCGTAGCCCAGCGGCCGTTTCCATCCATGATAATTGCAACATGACGCGGATCAGCCCCGGAAAACGGGCCTTCACTTGCGGGGCGGGGCGTAGCTACATGGTCCAGCACAGCTTTTTCCTGCATCAAAGTCTTCACTCAATCTGCCCCTGGATCAGGATGGCTTCTGTTCAAAATCAACAAAACTCCAACAAACTGATCGCTTCCAAAGTGTTTGACCAACTCCATCGGTTCCATGAAGCCGTCCTACTATAATCTTCCCTGCCTTACCGGCCATGAGCCGACGATGCGTCCGCATGCCGACACACTAGACATGCATGATCTCGGCGTCTTTGTTATTCAGCAAGTCATCAACTGTCTTGATGATTTCATCCGTCAGGGACTGAACCTCGTCGGACTGCTGCCGGTGTTCATCTTCAGAAATGTCGCCGTCTTTTT
>JABDRA010000395.1 GCA_013041995.1 Anderseniella sp.
CAACACCTCGCAGCCGGGCGGTTGCCAACCAGACGGGTGGGGGCGGCAAGACCACGACCGCCATCAATCTGGGCACGGCACTGGCTGCTGTCGGCGAAAAGGTTCTGGTTATTGATCTGGACCCGCAGGGCAATGCCAGCACCGGCCTTGGCATTGAACGGGCGCCGGAGCAGGTGTCCACCTATGAAGTACTGGTGGGCGAGGCGGATTTGCACGAAGCGATTCGGGGCTCGGAAATACCTGGCCTGGACTGTGTGCCGTCTTCGATGGATCTGCTGGGCGCTGAACTGGAACTGGCTGAATACAATCGCAAGACATACCGGCTGAAGGACGCCATCGAAAAGCTGATCGTGTTCAGCGAGGCAAATCCCTATACATATATCCTGGTGGATTGCCCGCCATCACTGAACCTGCTGACCATAAATTCACTGTCTGCCGCAGACGCCATACTTGTTCCGCTGCAATGTGAATTCTTCGCGCTGGAAGGGTTGAGCCAGCTTCTGAACACCGTTGAACGGGTCAAGGCAAACCTCAATCCGGCACTGGAAATTCAGGGCATTGTCCTGACCATGTTCGATCGCAGAAATTCGCTGTCGGAGCAGGTGGCACAGGACGTCCGCGGCGTGCTGGGCGCCAAGGTTTATGAAACGGTCATACCGCGCAATGTCCGCGTGTCGGAAGCACCGTCCTATGGCAAGCCGGTATTGCTGTATGATAATACCTGCGCCGGGTCACAGGCCTACATTCGATTGGCATCGGAGATAATCCGCCGCGAGCGTTCGTTACGCGCGGCCTAGAGCAACATGGGTTCAAGCGAACCCATGAAGTTGCTCTAGCACTTTGGAAGCGAGCAGTTTTATGGTTTTGATTGCTTCAATCAAAAACATACTGATCTAGAGAATAACAATGAAGCTTGAGAAAAAATTATGACGGCACTACCGAAGAAAAGATTGGGCCGCGGGCTCGCCGCATTGATCGGTGATGGCGCGCCGGCAGAAACACCGACCGAGCAGGTGCCGGGCCGTACAAACGGATTGCGGGAACTACCGATCGAACTGGTTCAGAGCAATACCTTGAACCCGCGCAAAATGTTCAATGAAGAAGAGCTGGATGACCTGGTCAGGTCGGTTGCCGAGAAAGGTATTCTCCAACCCGTCGTGGTCAGGCCGGTCGATGACGGGCAGCACTACCAGATTGTCGCCGGGGAGCGTCGCTGGCGTGCAGCCCAGAAAGCCGGTCTGCATCACATACCGGCTCTGGTTCGTGAGCTCTCCGACAAGGAAGTGCTGGAAATCGCGCTGATCGAGAATGTCCAGCGCGCAGATCTCAACCCGGTTGAAGAGGCTCATGGCTACCAGCAACTGATAGACCAGTTCGACTACACGCAGCAGCAGCTGGCCGAATCGATTGGCAAGAGCCGCAGTCATATTGCCAACACTTTGCGCTTGATGGCTCTGCCGGCGTCGGTGTTGGAAGCGCTGCAGACCGGCAAGCTCACCGCCGGTCATGCACGGGCCCTGATTGCTACTGAAGACCCGCAGTCTCTTGCCCAGAAAATCATCGCCTTGGGGTTGTCTGTTCGCCAGGCCGAGGCACTGGCCCGCGATACCGGCGCTGGCACCGAAAGCAAACCTGCCAAAAAGACTACAGATACAAACATCGCAGCAGTTGAAAAACTGCTGGCGGAAGCTCTGGGATTGAAAGTTTCAATCGCCACAAAAACTGCTGAAAAAGGCAAATTAACTATTCATTACAATAACTTAGAGCAACTCGATACGGTTTGCTCCAAGCTCGGAATACGATCGTAAGCCCCACAATACTGCCTGCATATCAGCCAGTGCGGCGAAACGAACTTGCTGCTGAAATAACAAACCTTTCAGCAACCGGCCAGTTGATAAGTGGTTTTCTGCGGACCTCGGAATTGGCGCTTCGAAGGCGCTCTGCGACCGTCAGCAATTGCGGCAGGCCGCATATGTTGAGTTGTGTGGCCATCGCGTTGTGACGCTTGAAGAAAATTGGTGGTCGCCATTCCTTGACGATCGCATCTGCTCGCCGGCCCCCTTCCATCGCAGCTGCCATTTCAACCAACACGGCACAGTGATTGGTCAGGGCTATCAGCACCGAGGCAGGTTGCTGACCTTGTTGTTGCAGAGTTGTGACGGCCTGAACGGCAGCATCCGGTCTGCCGGAGAAAACGGCATCAATCAGTCCTTCCATGGATGCAGCTTCATTGCCGGCAATGACCTCGTTCACATCTGAAACCGATAATGAACCGTCCTCGCCTGCATAGCTGGCCAGCTTTGTAAGTTCAGACTGCAGCAGCGCGGCATTGCCACCGACAGCGTCAACCACAAGTTCGACGGCTTCGCGATCAATAGTGACACCGAGCCCTGACATGAAGGAAGCGGCAAACTCAAGCAGTTCACCGATGCTTTGATCAAAACAGATTGTTATTGCCAAATCCGGTGAGGCCTCAAACTCCTTCCTCAAAGGGGAAGACTTTTTCAGGTCACCGGCTGTGACAAGCAACAGGCAATCAGACCACCCGACACTAATGGCGCCGATGCATGCCTTGTGGATTGTACTGGATGCCGCATCAACCAGTATCAACTTGTCGGCGCCAAACATGGAGATGGACTGCAGTTCTTCCAGCAACCGCCCGGTATCAGCGGCCAGGTCGGTATCCGACAACCGGACGACTTCACCATCGGGATGTTGTTCAGAAAAGCCCTTAACCGCGAGATTTTTCAAACGGTTCAGCAATTCCCAATTGGGCCCGCACAAAAGTGCGCCTTTGTATTTGCCTGAGGGGGAACTGAAACTAGCCTCAAATCCCTGAGGCTTGATCACTGCCATATCCGGCTCTAATTGGTGGCGAGAAATGCCGCCAGGCGGGTCCGCACTTCCTGACCAACCTGCTTGGCTGCCTGTTCTTCGGCATTCACACGGGCCTGAACGTTTGCAAATGATGCATCCAGCCTGTCGTATGGAACCCTGCTGAACGCTTGGCCGGAAAACACGACATTGCTGGTTGCAGCGTCCACCAGCTGGAACTTTGTCGTCAGATTATAAGCCAGTCTGCGATGCACCGTGTCCTGTGTGTCGATCAGTGTCTGGGCATCACCTTTTGCCTGCAGCTTAAGATAGTAACGGTCCTGAGCCTGGGTACCGACCGGCCTGGTGGAGCTGACGATTTCGTTCCGAACCAACTGGCTTACGCGGTCTGATTGCTGGGCGACGTTGACTTCAGCAAGCTTCTGGGAAACCGAAGATCCGTCGTCATTGGTTGCATAAAGCGGCTGATACCCGCAGGCGGACAACGCCAGCAGGCCAACCAAGGCAAATGATCTCATTGCATATTTCGCGAACATCATCATCCCGCAACTATATTCACCAATCTGTCCGGTACAACAATAACTTTGCGAACCGATAAACCGTCCAGACTTCGTACCACATTCTCATGGCGAAGACATGCATCTTCTACCATTTTGCGGTCGGCGCCTTTCACAAATTGCAGTTCAGCCCGCTTCTTGCCGTTAATCTGGACCACCAGCGTGACTTTGTCACTGACAAGAAGGCCTTCGTCGTGATTCGGCCATTGCGCGTCACAGGCCAAACCGTCGCAACCCAGTGCAACCCAGCATTCCTCGGCAAGATGCGGCATCATCGGAGCAAATAACTGCACCAGCGACACCGCTGCTTCACGCTGGGCCATTTTCAGCTGGTCGGACGTATCATCTGTCGCCAGTGAAGCCG
Source organism: Anderseniella sp. (assembly GCA_013041995.1). GTDB lineage: Bacteria > Pseudomonadota > Alphaproteobacteria > Rhizobiales > Aestuariivirgaceae > Anderseniella. The sequence continues at coordinate 3,757 of JABDRA010000395.1, forward strand.
CCAGTGCGTTGACCAGTTCGTATACCCGGGCAATGGCGCGATTGAACCGCAGATTGGAAATATCGTCACCTACAGATGCGATGGCCATGTGCGTGGCCTTGCGCAGGTCGTTCACATTATCCGCGGTGGCCCTGCGCAGCACGTCCGGATCAATCGACATATCCTCGTCTGCAACCTGACCGACCAGACGCCAGATACGCTGGACAAACCGCCAGGCGCCGACAACGCCTGCTTCGGTCCATTCGATGTCGCGTTCAGGCGGTGTGTCCGATAACATGAACCAGCGCGCGGTATCCGCGCCGTATTGCTCGATGATGTCGTCGGGATCAATGACATTCCTTTTCGACTTGGACATCTTCTCCGCCGGCCCGAGTGTCACACTTTCACCGGATACGGTGTCGATGAGCTTGTCACCGTCTTTTGCCACTTGTGTGGGCACAATCCATTCGCCCGATTTTGAGCGATAGGTTTCGTGGATCACCATGCCTTGCGTGAACAGGGATTTGAACGGTTCGTCAAAATTCAGATGGCCGACTTTTCTCATGGCGCGCACGAAGAATCGTGAATACAGCAAATGCAGAATGGCGTGTTCTATACCACCGATATACTGGTCCACCGGCATCCAGTAGCTGGCTGCATCCGTGTCCACAGGCTGATCGGCATGCGGTGAGCAGAAGCGGGCAAAGTACCAGGACGAATCAATGAAGGTGTCAAACGTATCGGTTTCGCGGTGCGCCGGTGCACTGCATTTCGGGCACGAAACAGATTTCCACTTGTCATGCCGCTCAAGAGGGTTGCCGGGCTTGTCGAAGTTGATGTCTTCCGGCAACACGACGGGCAGGTCTTCAACGGGAACGTCGACCACCCCGCATTTGTCACAATGGATGAACGGTATCGGACAACCCCAATAGCGCTGACGCGATACTCCCCAGTCGCGCAACCGGTAGTTGGTCTTACGTTCGCCAATGCCGGCATCGGCCATTCGTTTGGCAACCTCGGCCTTTGCGTCCTCAACCGACATGCCATCGAGGAACTGTGAGTTGATCATGTGAACCGTTGAGGTGTCTTTCTCAAGCAATGCCTCATTGTCAACTTCTACAGACGCAGCGTCAGTTCCTTTCAGTGCGACGACCGGGATAACGTCCAGATCATACTTGCGCGCGAAATCCAGATCGCGCTGATCGTGGGCAGGACACCCGAACACCGCGCCTTCGCCATAGCCGATCAACACGAAATTGGCTGCATATACCGGCAGGCGCTTTTTTGCATCAAACGGGTGACGGGCATAGATGCCGAGCGGCACCCCTTTCTTCTCGGCCCGCTCAATTGCTTCCTCGCTGGTACCTAGAGCAGCACATTCGTTCTGGAAGGCCTTCACTGTCTCAGACCCGGCGGCGGCGCGCTGTGTCAGGGCGTGGTCAGCCGAAATGGCACAGAAGCTGGCTCCGAAAATGGTATCGTGCCGGGTTGTGTAAACCGTCAGCTTGTCATCAAGCTCATTGCCGGCCTCGTCTTCAAGCACAAACGAAAACCGCAAACCTTCCGACTTGCCGATCCAGTTGCGCTGCATCAGCCGGACCTTCTCCGGCCAGTCGGTCAAGGTGTCCAGGGCAGACAACAGTTCTTCCGACATATCGGAGATTTTCAGGAACCATTGTGCAAGCTCGCGTTTTTCAACGGCGGCGCCGGAGCGCCAGCCACGTCCGTCGATGACCTGCTCATTGGCCAGCACTGTCTGGTCAACCGGATCCCAGTTCACCACAGAGACTTTGCGCTCAACCAGTCCGGCCTTGTAGAACTCAATGAACATGCGCTGTTCATGGCCATAGTATTCGGGATCGCAGGTGGCGAACTCACGGGTCCAGTCAATGGCGAGGCCCATGGATTTGAGTTGCCCGCGCATGGTGGCGATGTTTTCATAGGTCCATGACTTGGGGTGGACATTGCGCTCGATGGCTGCATTTTCAGCCGGCATGCCGAACGCATCCCATCCCATCGGGTGCAACACATTGTAGCCGCAGGCCTTGCGGAAACGGGCAATCACATCGCCCATGGTATAATTGCGAACATGGCCCATATGGATACGGCCGGATGGATAAGGGAACATCTCAAGCACATAGTATTTTGGCTTGTCGGATGTGTTGCTGGCCAGAAAGCTGCCAGCGTCGGTCCAGGTTTTCTGCCATTTGGCTTCTACACCGCGGGGATTGTATCGCTCGCTCGACATTTCTTGTGGTATGCCTGTTCGTTGATGCTGATTTGTGTTCGCAAGTGCAGTATCAGGAAGCAACCTGACGGGCAAGCAAGACGGCCATATAAAGATGAATACAATTACCCAGCGCTACAATGATGTAATGGTCCTGATCGAGAATGCGGCAGGGAAATCAGGCCGGTCTGCAACCGATATCACACTGGTGGCGGTGTCCAAGACATTTGCCGCCGCCGATATCGAGCCTGTGCTCGAGCTTGGCCACCGGGTGTTCGGCGAGAACCGGGTACAGGAATCCATCAGCAAATGGCCGGCACTGAAGCAGGCCTATCCCGATACCGGACTGCACCTGATTGGTCCGCTGCAGACAAACAAGGCGCGCGAGGCCGTGGCGCTTTTTGATACTATTGAAACGCTCGACCGGGAAAAACTGGCACGGACACTGGCGAAGGAAATCCAGTCTGCGGGAAAAGCTCCGGAACTGTTCATTCAGGTGAACACCGGGAACGAACCGCAAAAGGCAGGCATCCAGGCGGATGAGGCTGATGAATTCCTGAAGCTGTGCACCGGAACCTATGACCTTACCGTCACCGGCATGATGTGCATCCCGCCGTTTGATGAAGACCCGACGCCACACTTCACCCTGTTGGCAGACATTGCGAAACGAAATGGGCTTGCCAAACTCAGCATGGGGATGAGCGGAGATTTTGAAACTGCGATTGAACTGGGCGCCACCCATGTGCGGGTCGGCAGTGCGATTTTCGGCAGCAGGACCCAGAGCGCCTGATCTCTAACGGATATGTAATATCGTTCCAGGCCCGGAACGTGACAGCACATGGCGCAGGTGATTTTGTTGAAGGGCAATGCAGCCC
>JABDRA010000401.1 GCA_013041995.1 Anderseniella sp.
CCAGAACGCCAGAGACAGCCTGGCAATGTAGCTGTCTTGCGTATCAGCAGCAGTTGCCTGGCGAATGAAGCCGAACACTCGTCTCACGCCAAGCAAGGTTACCAATCCAATCAGAATTGAGAAACCCATAGCTGACATCAGCTCCGTGCTTCGGAAAGCATACATAAACCGCATGCGAGACGATATCTGCTGGCTTGCCTTGGAAAACTCCTGCTGAAAGCCTGAAAGTGTTTCCAGGCTGACAGCACCATCAAGATCGGTCTGTTTGAACAGCGTGCTGGCAAACAGGTCCCGGCGCAGCGAGCCGATCCGGTCAATCGCCCGGCTGGAGCGGATTGACAGGTTCTCCGCTTCTCCAAGCAGCAGGTTGTACTGGCCTTTTTCCTCCAGCATGGACTTGCGTTCCAGGGCAAGACTTTCTGCTTCGGCTGGCTCGCCTTCTTTTGGTGGCGCTCCCAATGCGTCGATGCGCTGTTTGATTTCGTTGATACGCGGGCGCAGCGACACGCCGAAATCGATCAACGCCTTTGAAAACGCATCGAGTTCAAGGCGCAGCTTGACAAGGCCGGTGTCGTCATCTGCCTTTTCGGGGATCGAAGCTTCAATGGCACTGATGCTGTCGCGCAATTTGCCAAGCTCGGCTTGCTGAGGGCTAGGGTCGGTTGCCTGCACGGGCAGGCTCAGAATGATAAGCATAATAATGGCTAGGAACGGGCGCATGGGGTCCACCTGACACAGATCGAGAACATATCAACCTCGACACTTCACATTTGAAGGCTGCAGCTAGTTAGACCATTGCTGCACCTAATGAAACTGTTTCAAGGCGGAGGTTTCGGATATGTCATCTTCAAGGTCGCCAAGGCGGTTTGCCCGGCGCGTCCGATACCGGGGCGCCGGCCAGGTAAGACTTTGCAGGATCGACCAGCAGTCCTTGATCCCGGACAGCTGTGCGACCAAGAATAATGTCGTGCTTCATTTTCTCCCGGTCTGCGAGAGACACTTCTATCTGCCATTGCCTCACGCCCAGCACGAGCGTTGTTTTGATCACATAGCGGACCTGGGCAATCCCGCTGGTGTTCCTGATTTTGCGCCTGTCGAAAATCTTTGCGCTATGCCGGACTGATCGTTGTTCTCCAAGGTAGGGAACGTGAAATGAAACCCACTCTTCTCCATTGCGAATTTCAGCCGCCAGATCCACTGCATGCAGGGCCGATGTTCGCGCTCCTGTATCGATCTTTGCATCGAGGTGTGTGCTGCCAAACTCAGGCAAGATAATCTGTTCACGCCAGCCTATGACCTTGGTTTTCCCGATCTGTCCGGCGGGCTGATGTCGGGTCTCGGTTACAGCCTGTGCGACTGTGTCGGTCGCTGACGAAGCCATCACAACAAACATGACAAATGCAATAAGAGTACGCATCGGATTCACCTGACAAAGCTCGAAAACTTGCTGGCCAAGACACTTCCGGCGGCCACTGTTCGTTACGCCCGTGCCGGACCTATCGATACCATTTCACGGCAAGAAGATGATAGAGCAAATGCCAGCATGAATACCTAACGGATGTCATACCAGTTGTTTCGATTTCTTCTGCGGCCTCAATGGCCATGTAGATAGAAATGCGGTTCGAGATGAGAAACACAGCCGTGGATAGTGTGGTTTGAAGCCTTCACTATGGCAATTTCCCTTCTAAAATAAAAATATTTTTATCCATGGACAAAAAATAATTGCCTATATATGCTTTGTTTATGTCTAATGAATTGGAAAACATTTCTACCGCTGCTAACCGCCTCGCTGAACTTTATGATATGGAGTTTGGTGGGAAGAAATCCGGGCGTTATCGAATGCCCGCAAAACTCATGCGAGAATTGGTACAGCGGAAGCGGCTTTATGAGGATGATATCCAAGCCCTCGGACGTGCACTCTTGGAGCGCGGGTTCGTGCTGGTCGACATGGATAGTTTTTATGTCGTGGTCAGCGCAAATGCGTTCGTCAACTATCGCCGCGCGAACGAAGATTTGCTGTGAAAATAGCCAGGCAGAAGAAACTCGTGCAGCGAACCCGCGAAGTTGTCGGCTGGCGCGAACTTGTGGGGTTGCCCGACTTCAGTATTGCAGAGATGCGCGCAAAGATTGACACCGGAGCCCGCACATCCGCCCTGCACGCCGAAAACCAGGAGCTGTTCGAGCGGGACGGTCAAAAATGGGTCCGTTTCAAGTTTCCGGTGCGCCGGCCGGCCCCCGATCTCTTGCTTGAGGCGCAAGTGATAGATGAACGCAACATCAAAAATACCGGCGGCGTTCCTGAGCGCCGGCTGATCATACGCACAACGCTCCTGCTGGGCCGTCACCGCTGGAAAATTGATGTGTCGCTTGCCGATCGCAAAAAGATGGAATTCGACCTGATATTGGGGCGTACCGCGTTGCGTTCGCGCCGTGTGCTCGTCAATCCCGGCTCGTCTTTCATCATGGGGCGACCTCTCATCAAACCATCTGCGCGAGAGGCTGTGGATCACTGACCCCGGCCCCAACTCTCACGTTTACTGGGGGTTATTTCGTTCAACAAAGGAGAAGACCATGAAGATCGCGATGCTGGCTAGAAACGCCAACCTTTATTCGCACAAACGTCTCAAGGAGGCCGCCGAAGCGCGCGGCCACACTCTCGATATAATCAATACCCTGCGCTGCACGATTAACATTGCCTCGCGGCGCCCCGACATTTTTTACAATGGCGAAAAACTAACTGGTTATGACGCTGTCATTCCGCGCATTGGTGCGTCCGTTACGTTCTATGGACTTGCTGTACTGCGCCAGTTCGAAATGGCCGGCGTGTACCCACTTAACGAGTCCGTCGCAATTGGCCGGTCGCGCGACAAGCTGCGCTCGACACAGATTCTGGCACGTGCGGGCGTTGGTTTACCGGTTACAACCTTTGCGCATGACCCGAAACAAACCGAAGAAGTGCTGAAAATGGCCGGCGGGGCGCCACTGGTCATCAAGCTTCTCGAAGGAACTCAGGGAC
>JABDRA010000405.1 GCA_013041995.1 Anderseniella sp.
CGGCTCGTAACTTCGAAGCAATCTGTGAAGCACTTGGCGACATATGCCAACTCTATACACCTGCCGAATGCAGAAACTTCTTCAAAGCAGCAGGATATGAGGCCGAATAAATGCAACGCGCTTTAGCTCTCAAAATGCGTGGCGCCGCGGCGGTTCTCGTCCAGCGGCAGGTTTGAGTAGAACGGATCGTGTGCACGTTGTTCACATTGCTGGCGCGGGCACAGCCGGCAATTGACGCCGATTTCCGTGACCATCCGCGTTGCCTTCGGATCGATGGTTATGCCGTAAATGGTTTCCTGCGAGTACTCGATCGAACATCCCAGGGACACCGCCAGGCGCTTGTCTTCGGTTGAATATTTCGTCGTCGGCCGGTCAACGGTCCGGTTGATGGTCAGGTAGCGGCTGTTGTCCGGCATCTCGACAATCTGGGTCATGATGCGGCCCGGCACGCGGAAACAGTAGTGGATATCGAGGCGCGGGCAGGCACCGCCATAACGCGCCAGCTGGATCGGTGTAACGTTGAAACGTTTCGAAATGTTTCCGGCCCGGTCGACCCTCAGGAAGAAGAACGGAATTCCCTTTTGTCCCGGTTTCTGCAGTGTCGTCAGGCGATGGCAGACCTGCTCGTAAGACACGGAGAACAAGGCTGACAGCCGGTCAATGTCGTATTTGGTCTGAACGGCTTCCTTGAAAAATTCACTGTACGGCATCATCAGTGCAGCGGCAAAGTAGTTGGCCAGTTCCACACGGCAGCGTGCCTCCATGCGCTCGCTGGAGCGCAACTTGTCTGACAGCTGTTCACCCAGAAGGTCGGGAAATTCAATCAGCGCTATCATGTGAGCCAGTTGAAAAACCCGGTTGTTGTGGTCAAGTCCGTCAGACAGCAGAATCTTTTTCTTGTCCCGGTTGTAGTAGCGCAGCGATATGCCCAGCAGTTCAGCCCGCTCCTGCCTGACGTCTATGTTCAACCGGTCCTTGAGATGGGATTTGAGCGCGCCATACATCTCATGGCGATCGGAGATGCCCTGTGCCCAGAACTTTTCCGCGCATTCTTCGAGCGCGGGGAAGTGGTTGTTGTTCCTGCGAAAGAAATCATGCACGCCATGCTCGATGGAGAACGAGGCGTTCATGCTGTCCGACATGGCTTCATTCTGCTCCGCCAGTCGCTCGCCGAAGCTGCGGTAGGCGTTGAAAATGTTCAGCATCCCGCGCACCAGATTAGGTGATCCTTCCAGCGCGCTGCGTAACTCTTCAACGTCGGGCGGTTTGTCTCCGAATGCCGGGTCCCTGATGACCTCGCGCAGTTCGCCAAGCAGCATGGCGGAATCCGAGTTGGTCAGGTCACGCCAGTTGATGCCGAAATTGTCTGCCAGGCTGATGAGAAATTTCAGCGACGCACTGCGCTGGTTTCGTTCTACAAGGTTCACATAACTGGGGCTTACGCCCAGTGCCCTGGCAAGGTCAGCCTGCGTCAGGCCATCATTCTGACGCAGCTCGCGCAGCTTGGGGCCAATGAATATCTTTTCTCCAGCCATCTGCTGATGGAGCCCGTAATTGCAGATTTAGTCAAGTTTGTAATTTGTGCAATTGACTGGTTGACTGATGGCGTTGGAATTATGCCGCCGTGCGCACATGCCGATCGGTGCTGCTCGTATTTGACAGCAGGACCACATTTTCATAGCCGCGAAGGCGGTCGCAGAGGGCCGGCTCATTGTGGATCATGTCCAGACCTGCGCCGCCAATCGTGTCATACCAAAGTGCATCGGCCAGCGCCTCTTCATCTACCAGCCCGCTGCCGGCAGTGTTTATCAGATAGGCATCCGGTTTCATCTTGTTGAGCTGCAGCGCGTCTATGAGGTGCCGGTTTTTTATATCTGCCGGGCAGTGCAGGGACACGAAATCCGCCTTGGCCAGCAGGTGATCAATGTCGTCCATCTGTTCAGCACCAAACTTGTCGAGGTCTTCGTCCGGCACCGCTGAGCGGTTGTGAACCACAACCTTCATGCCGAAGCCGAAGTGCGCCCTGCGGGCAGTTTCGCGCCCGATACGTCCAAAACCGACAATCCCCAAAGTTTTGCCCGACAGTTTCCGACCCGTCATCAGCATGAGTTTCAGGGCAGTTTCGGCTGTACTTTCGCTCATTTCGCCGAACGTGCCCGTAGCTACACTGCCCGTGGCCTTAATCATGCCAGCACTCACATGACCTGTACCGGCGCAAAACTGTTCGGCTATCTCAAATGCGGGATTGCCAAGGCCCGGAGCAGGTGAACCGGAGGACTGCGTCAAATCTGGAAACATGGTGGCACAACCTTTCAGGGCTGGGTTCTATGTGTTTACGCTGGCAGCCATCGGCAAATCCTCACGCGGCTTTGGCGTGCACGCTGTGTACGGTGGCGCCGATCTCTGATGGATTGGGCACAATCGCAACGCCGACTTCGCGCAGCAACTCGACCTTTTCCGGCGCGCTTTCCCCGAACGCTGAAATGATTGCACCGGCGTGGCCCATGCGTTTGCCCTTGGGTGCGGTGAGGCCGGCAACATAGGCTATGACCGGTTTCTTCATGTGATCGCGAATAAATTCTGCGGCTTCTGCTTCCTGCGGTCCACCGATCTCGCCGATCAGAACAACGGCGGACGTATCATCATCGCGTTCAAACAGCGCCAGTATGTCCCTGAACGAACTGCCATTGATCGGGTCCCCGCCGATACCGACACTGGTGGACACGCCGATGCCGAGTTCTTTCATCTGCGAGGCGGCTTCATAGCCAAGAGTGCCGGAACGGCCAACGATACCGACCGAACCGGGAAGATAAATATGGCCCGGCATGATGCCGGCGAGAGCTTCGCCCGGTGTGATGATGCCGGCGCAGTTGGGGCCGAGCAGCCGCATGCGCTTGTCTTCGCGGTACCGGCGCATGAAGCGCTTGACGCGCATCATGTCCTGGGCCGGGATGCCGTCGGTGATCGACACGCACAGGTCGATGCCGGCATCAGCGGCTTCCATGATTGAATCTGCTGCAAATGGCGGCGGGACCACGACCAGGCTTGCCGTTGCCCCGGTGGCGTCCACTGCTTCCTTGACGGTGTTGAACACCGGTTTTCCCATGGCCGTTTCGCCACCGCGACCGGGAACGACACCACCGACTACATTGGTGCCGTAATCGATCATTTCCTGGGTGTGAAACTGACCGATACGTCCGGTAATGCCCTGGACGATCAATGGGGTGGACTTGTTGATCAGGATGCTCATGACGCTGCTGCCATGGCGGGCTGGTTGAGAGAGGTCCTGGAAATGTTCACCGCCTTGTCGGCGGCTTCGGCAAGGGTCGTGGCGGTTGCTATCGGCAGACCGCTATTGGCCAGTATCTCCATGCCCTTTTCGACATTGGTGCCGGCAAGACGTACGATCACCGGCAGGTCAATCCCGGTTGTCTGAAGCGCCTGCACAACCCCTTCCGCGACCCAGTCGCAGCGGTTGATGCCGGCAAATATGTTCACCAGAATAGTGCTGACCTTGTCATCGGAGCGCACCAGGTTGAAGGCTTTTGCCACTCGTTCCGGTGACGCGCCGCCGCCTATATCGAGGAAATTGGCCGGTTCACCGCCGGCGAGCTTGATCATGTCCATGGTGGCCATCGCCAGACCGGCGCCATTGACGATGCAGCCGATATTGCCGTCCAGGCCTACATAACTCAGACCCTGGTCAGCCGCTTTGGTCTCGCGCAGGTCTTCCTGGCTCTTGTCGCGTAGTTCCATGATCTGCTGGCGGCGGAAAAGGGCGTTGTCGTCAAATTCCATCTTGGCATCGAGCGCCATGACCGAATTGTCCGAGGTCACAACAAGCGGGTTGATTTCAACCATGGTGGCGTCGAGGTCGCGAAACGCCCGGTAACATCCCCTGATTGTGGTGACGGCACCTTGAACATGGCTGGCGCCCAGGCCGAGCTTGAACACAATTTCACGCGCCTGGAATTCAGTGAGGCCGACAGCCGGGTCAACGACACTGCGAATGATCGTGTCCGGCTGATCCTGTGCAATCTCCTCGATTTCCATGCCGCCCGAGGAGGACGCCACGATCATGATGCGCTCGCT
>JABDRA010000032.1 GCA_013041995.1 Anderseniella sp.
GGCCGTCAGCCCACACATCTTCATCAATTGTCGAGATGTCCTGGGTCACGTGCTGCATTTTTCCGCGCGGATCGGTAAAGCGCAGATCGACATATTTGATCTCGTTGTCTTTCAGGTATTTCATTGCTCCTGCAACAGGAGAAGGTGTCTTGGCCATCTGTTTGCCCTCGTCTTCTTTCAGTTTGAGTGGGTTAGGGGTGATTGTGTGCAGAACCTGCAGTGCTTCCGACTGCCATGTTGGTGGGCCTTGCTACAAGGCCTCCACACCGGTTTCGCCGGTCCGGATCCGGATTGCTTCGTTAACTGTTGAAATGAAAATCTTGCCGTCGCCGATGCGCCCCGTCCGGGCCGCCTGCAAGATGGCTTCGACCGCCTGGTCGACCAGGCCGTCATCCAGCACGATTTCGATACGGACCTTCGGCAGGAAATCGACAATGTATTCGGCGCCGCGATACAACTCGGTGTGACCTTTCTGGCGACCGAAACCCTTGGCTTCGGTAACGGTGATTCCCTGCAGGCCGACTTCCTGCAAGGCTTCCTTCACTTCGTCCAGCTTGAACGGTTTGACGATAGCCTCGATCTTTTTCATTCTGCCTCCAACAGCGAATTGACTGGTTTCAGATACGTCGCCGCGATTATTGTTGTGGTTCGCGAATTGCATATGGCGTGCCAATCGCTGAAACGTTAAATAGTCATTTTAAAACAAAGTCTTGAGATCGAAAGTTGAATCACATCGCTGATTGTAAACTGCTAAATAAAAGGCAATTGCCCAAAAAACAGGCAATCAAGACAGGCTGATATCCTGTTTGTTTGCTGGCAACTTACGCATACCGGTCAGTGCAAATTTGTTGGCGTACCAGCTGATCCCGCTGCGCCGGTTGACGCCATCGCAATCAGGTATCACATAGCTCACGTCCGTGTGGATTCACCAAACCATCGAGAAGATACCCGCCATGCTCCGATCACGTCTCGCCAGCCTCGTCAATCACGCTCGCTTCGAAAAGGTCATCGTGGGCTTGATTGTACTCAACGCAATAACGCTGGGGCTGGAAACAAGTCCCTGGTGGATGAGTCGCTTCGGTGAAGTTCTTATGTTTGTCGACAAAACAATACTGGCCATCTTTGTGGCTGAGGTCACGGCGCGCCTGATTGTCGATTTCAAGGGATTCTGGCGTGATCCCTGGCGGATATTCGACTTTATCATCGTCGCGGTTGCGCTGATGCCGGCGTCCGGCGCGTTCTCGGTGCTGCGTGCCTTCCGGATTCTGCGGGTACTGCGGCTGATCTCTACCATCAAGGCGATCCGGCGGGTGGTAACCGGGTTGCTGGCGGCCATCCCGGGCATGAGTTCAATTGTGCTGCTGCTGGGGCTGATCTTCTACATATTCTCGGTGATTTCCACCAAGCTGTTTGCATCTGCGTTTCCGCAATGGTTCGGTTCACTTGGCGAAAGCGCCTATTCCCTGTTTCAGATCATGACGCTGGAAAGCTGGTCAATGGGCATAGTGCGCCCGGTTATGGAGCAGTACCCGCTAGCCTGGGCGCTGTTTGTGCCGTTCATCCTGGTGACGTCGTTTACCGTGCTGAACCTGTTTATCGGTGTCATTGTAGACGCCATGCAGAAAGAGCACGAGGCCGAGGCGCAGGCTGATCGTGCCGACCTGCACAAGGAAGTGTCGACCATTCTGACGGAACTGCGCAGCCTGCGGACAGAACTGGCTGAACTCAAGGCGACAAAAAGTGGATAGGTAGTCTATGCTGGCGGCCCATGACAGAACTGCTGACACCGGATGAGATGTACGAGGCCGACCGCCTGACGATAAAACGAGGCATGCCAGGTATCGATCTCATGGAGGCGGCCGGGCTTGCCTGTGCCGAATTCATTCGAACGCTGAGCGGGCCGTGCCCGGTCTGTGTAGTCTGCGGGCCTGGCAACAATGGCGGTGATGGGTTTGTAATTGCCCGCTTGCTGGTCGAGGCAGGTTGGCCGGTGAAGCTCCTGCTAGCAGGTGATCCGGTTCTGCTCAAGGGAGATGCAGGCCAGGCGGCAAAGGCCTGGAAGGGTGAGGTGTTGCCGGCACACGCGGACAAACTCGACGGTGCCATGCTCATTGTGGACGCGCTTTTCGGGGCAGGGTTGTCGCGTGATATTGATGGCCAGCTTGCTGGCCTGGTCAAGGCGCTCAATGAGGCCGATGCAGTCAGGGTCGCGGTGGATATGCCCAGTGGTGTCGATGGCTCGTCGGGCCGTGTCCGGGGCACCGCGGTTGCCGCCGATCACACGATCACGTTTTTTCGGGCAAAGCCAGGCCATTATCTCGAGCCGGGACGAAGCCTGCGTGGTGCCCTGCATGTGGTGGACATAGGCATTGCCGATGATGTGCTGCACAGTGTTGAAACCAGATGCCGCCTCAACGAGCCGGATGAATTCGCGGAGGTTATCCCGATACCGGGTGCAGCGGCGCACAAATATTCCCGTGGTTCCGCTCTTATGGTATCCGGCGATGCATGGAACACCGGCGCCGCCAGGCTCGCCGCCATGTCAGCGCTGAGGGTAGGGGCAGGGCTGGTGACCATGGCGGCATGTGAGGCCGCACTTCCGATCCTGGCGAGCCATCTGACGGCGATCATGCTGCGCAAAGCCGACAATGCGGGTGAGCTTGCGAGGCTGCTTGGCGACAGGCGGATAACCGCGTGTGGGATCGGTCCGGCCTGCGGAGCGGGGCACGACACCATCGAAAAAGTGCTGAGCGTGCTCGCATCCGGATCTGCAGTGGTGCTCGACGCTGACGCCCTGACCAGTTTCGAGGGAAATCCCGACCTTCTGTTTGATGCTATCAGGGCACAGCCGGACCGGCTGGTCATACTGACACCGCATGAAGGTGAGTTTGCCAGGCTTTTCAAGACCGTCAGCAAGCCGGATAATTCAAAATGTGAACGGGCATCTGAAGCGGCAAAAACCAGCGGTGCGGTGGTCGTACTTAAAGGCGCTGATACGGTGATTGCTGACAGTGACGGACGCACTGCCATTAACGCCAATGCGCCTGCCTGGCTTGCCACGGCCGGGTCCGGTGATGTCCTGACGGGCCTGTGCCTCGGATTGCTGGCGCAAGGTGTACCGGCCTTTGAGGTGGCAAGTTGTGCCGTTTGGCTGCACGGCGAAGCAGCCAACCGGTTTGGGCCCGGATTGATAGCCGAAGACTTGCCCGGCAGCATTCCTGAGGTTTTGGCGAGTCTGAACGATTTGTAATCTTGGTATCGCACATTTGTGAGGGCGTCGGCCGGATTTGCTGTGTTAGGGTCCATGCCCATGAAAACACGCGCCTTTATCATATCGCTGTTCATCATTGTGCTGGCACCGATGGCGCTTGCTGCAGACGGGTTGCGGGCGCTTCAGAGCCTGAAAGGTGCACGCACCCTGGATGTGTCTGCAAAACAATTTGACGCGGCAAATGTTCAAGACAAACCGGTTGTCGTGGCGTTTTTTGCCTCCTGGTGCCCGCCATGCACCGATGAGTTTGACGAAATGGCAAAGGTACAGGCGGCCATTGGCGACAGGCCGGTCACTTTTATCGGTATCAACCTGTTTGAAGCCTGGGGCGGTGAGAAGGACGCCGCTCGCATGGCAAGGTTTATAGCCCGTACCAGGCCCGGTTTTGCGCTGATTGAAGGCAGCCCCGCGATATCGGCTGCGTTTGGCACCATCGACCGCATCCCGACCGTGGCTGTTTTCGGCGCAGATGGCCGCGAGACCTGGCGATTTGTGCACGAGCGCGGCGCTGTCAAAACCTATGCAACTGCCGATGAGATTATCAAGGCGTTGCAGTAAGCTGACGCAGTGTTGAATTCCAGATGTACAAGAATAACGGGTCCTGATCCTAAACCTCTGGCATCCCGGCACATGCTTTGCTATACACCGGCGCGATTGCTGACGTACGGCGCGCTTGGTAAAGGCGCGCCGCCGGTTTTTTCAAGCGGGCGTGGCGGAATTGGTAGACGCACTAGATTTAGGTTCTAGCGGTGAAAGCTGTGGGGGTTCAAGTCCCTCCGCCCGCACCAAAGACCAAACGGTCAGGGACTGTTGAATTTAACTGAAGGTTCGTATTGTCCGGGTGGAACCGGCGTCGGCCTTTGATGTAAGGCTCATAAGGATATTTGACATCATGCAGGTGACCGAAACACTCAATGAAGGCCTCAAGCGCGAGCTTAAAGTCGTCATTCCGGCGGGAGACCTTCAGGCCCGCGTAGACGAGCGGCTGGAAGAATTGAAAGCCACGGCCCAGATCAAGGGGTTTCGGCCGGGAAAGGTGCCGATTGGCCACCTGAAGAAATTGTACGGCCAGTCGGCAATGGCGGAAGTCGTGCAGAAATCCATTGAGACATCGAGCACCGAAGCCCTGAATGAAAAAAGTCTCAAGGCTGCTTACCAGCCCGAGATTGTGTTGCCGGAAGACGAAAAAGATGTGCAGGCCGTAATGAGCGGTGATGCCGACCTGTCCTTCACCATGAACTTCGAGGTGGTCCCGGATATTGAAATCAAGGATTTCAAGAACCTCAAGGTTGAAAAGCTGGTTATCGAGGTCACGGACGAACATCTCGATGAAGCGCTGGAAAACATTGCCGGGCAGTACAAGGATTATGAAGACCGTGCCAAGGGTGCCGCAGAAGACGGCGACCGCGTCACCATCAGTTTTGTCGGCAAGGTTGACGGCGAAGTGTTTGAGGGCGGCACTGCGGATGATGTGCCGCTTGAGCTGGGGTCTGGCTCTTTCATCCCGGGCTTTGAAGAGCAGTTGGTTGGCGCCAAGGTTGGCGATGAAAAGACCGTGAAGGTTGCCTTTCCGGCGGAATATGGTGTTGAGCACCTGGCCGGCAAGCCTGCTGAATTCGAGGTGAAGGTCTCCAAGATTGAACAGCCCAAGGCTGCCAACATTGATGAAGCCTTTGCTGAAAAGCTGGGCATGGAAAGCGTGGACAAGCTCAAGGAGATGGTCAAGGAGCGCATTGCGGATGAATTCGGCAACATGTCGGGTGCCAAGATGAAACGCGATATGCTTGATGCGCTGGACGCAGAATACAAGTTCGACCTGCCGCTAAAGCTGGTGGACCAGGAGTTTGAACAGATATGGGCTGCTCTGGAACGTGAGATGGAAGGTGAAGGCAAGACCTTCGCCGACGAGGACACCACCGAAGAAGAGGTTCGCGCCGAGTACAAGGCCATTGCAGAACGCCGCGTGCGCCTCGGCCTGGTCATCGGCACCATCGGTGAGGCCGCCGGCGTGACTGTTGGTGATGAAGAACTGCAGCGTGGCCTGATGGACAGGGCTCGCCAGTTCCCCGGCCAGGAAAAGGAAGTGTTCGAGTTCTATCGCAACAACCCCAATGCGCTGGTTGAAATCCGTGGGCCGCTGTTCGAGCAGAAGGTTGTCGATCACATTGCCGAGGCCGCGACCATCAGCGAGCGCTCAGTAAGCCGTGAGTCACTGCAGCACATGCTGGAACATGATCACGAGCACGGTGAAGACTGTGATCATCCCGATCATGATCACGGTTCAGATGCAAAGCCGGCCAAGAAAGCTGCAGCCAAGAAGACCGCTGCCAAAAAGGCACCTGCCAAGAAAGCAGCAGCTAAAAAGAAGGCTGATTGACTTCCAGCCAGGTATCCGACGTCACAGATAGCCGATGAACCTGCCGCAGATAAGCGCACCGGTCCATGCGGTAAGAGAGATCAGGGCGGCCCGTCGGGTCGCCCTTTTTCGTGTCAGAAAAAGCGCATTCAAGACACCAAGACCGATCAAAACCAGTTTGATCTGAAACAGCGGCATTGCGGCGTACTTGCGCGCATCGGTTGTGAACAGCAGGCCACCGGCCAGCAATGCCAGCACGAACCCGGACAGTGCCACCGGCACCAGCACACGTGCCAGCCCGTCTGCTCCGACAGATTTCCACAGCCCAAGGTAACGCAGGTCGAGCGACACGATGGAGCCGAACAGCAGCGCGATACCGGCAATATGGGCGGTATTGATGATGGGATACAACCAACGCCAGCTTCGCATGGCATCACCCAGCGCCGACTGTTCCAGGCCCAAAAGCAGGTTTTCCACATCTAATCCCGGTTCGGGTACAGGTCGTATAACTTGCCCTTGATGGTGATGCGCTCCGCCTTGACCCGCTTCTCGGCTGCATCTGCGGAGCGACCGCCGGAAACTTTGATTTCGGTGCCGGGTGCCAACAGATTTTCATCCAGGCCGGCGCGCTCATGGCGCCACGGCTGGCCTGCCTCAACGGTCCAGATTTCGCCGTCCGCGTCCACTTCCAGCACGCCATGCGGATTGCCCAGGCGAGCGCTCTTGATCAACCCTGTGAGCTCAAAATTTCCATCGGCCGTCCAGCGCCAGCCGTGATGCGCCAAGACCGGCCCTGCAAAAGCGAGGCTTGTTGTCCAGATAATGAGACTGCGGCGATTAATCATGATTTTCTCCTCAGACCAACAGGGGTTCAAGCGGACCCGTATGGTGGACCTATTACTTTGAAAGCGATCAGGTTTATGATTGTTGGTTACAACAACCGGGAATCATCCTGATCTTGTTGCAGTCAGCAACAGTGACGTGCCAATACAACAATCATGCAAGCAGATTACATCATCATCGGGGCAGGGTCAGCGGGGTGTGCGCTGGCGTCACGTTTAAGCGAAAACCCTGCCGTTCGCGTATTGTTGCTGGAAGCAGGCGGTAACAATACCTCTGCACTGCTGCGTGCACCTGCAGGCTTTGCCGCCCTGTTGCCATGGCCGATCAGCAATTGGGCTTTCAAGACCGAACCTCAACCGGGTCTGAAGGGACGCAAGGGGTACCAGCCTCGTGGCAAGGGTCTTGGCGGTTCATCGGCGATCAACGCGATGGTCTACGCTCGCGGCCGAGAAAGCGACTACGATGACTGGGATGTCTCCGGTTGGCGCTGGCGTGATGTTGAACCTTCATTCGCTGCGCTTGAAAGCGGCGGACTGACCGTAAGTGATCAGACAGAGCCGTTTGCGGCGACTACCATGTTTCTTGAAGCCTGTGCGGCGTCCGGTCTGCCTCAGATGCCGGGATTTGACGAATTGGATACAGAAGCGTCCGGCCTGTATCGCACCACGATCAGGGACGGCGAAAGATGTTCATCGGCTGACGCATTCTTGCGGCCGGTAAGTGATCGCAAGAACCTGACCGTGCTGACCGGGGCAAGGGCCGGCGGTATCCTGATTTCTGAGGGCCATGCCGTTGGTGTGCGCTATTACAAGGACAGGGCGTGGCGCGAGGCGCTTGCCACCCATGAAGTGATCCTGTGTGCGGGCGTTTTTCAGACCCCGCAATTGCTGATGGTGTCCGGCATCGGCCCATCTCGAGAGCTGCAGGCGCATAATATCCCGGTCCTGCTCGACAGGCCGGGAGTAGGGGCCAACCTTCAGGATCATGTCAACTACGTCATGACCTACAAGACCAGGGCGGGTCCGGAGACACTGGGTGCGTCGGCAAGCGGTGGCAAGGCGATCATGGATGCCGTGAAGCAATGGCGAAACCACCGCACAGGAAAGCTGACATCGCCGATTGCTGAAGCAGGTGCCTTTATAAAGAGCAGCGGCGATCTGGAGACACCGGACCTGCAATTGCATTTTGCACCCGGCATTGTGGACAATCATGGCCGCAAGATGCACGCAGGCCACGGCATGTCGATCCACCTGTCCCTGCTGAAGCCGAATTCGAGAGGTCGGGTGTCCCTCATTTCCAGGGACCCGCTTCAGCCACCGCAGATCAACCCGCAGTACCTGGCCCATACCGATGATGTTGACCGGTTGGTGACGGGTTTCAAAAGGGTACGGCAGTTGTTTCAACACAAGGCGTTCGCGTCCATCCGGCGCAAAGACATGCACACGGACCGCGTCGAAAGCGATGCTGAAATCATCAACTGGATCAGGAAGCGTGCAGATACACTCTACCACCCGGTCGGGACTTGCCGCATGGGCGGCGCGGAAGAAGCGATGAGCGTCGTCGGACCCGATCTCAAGGTGAACGGTGTTGACGGATTGCGTGTCGCGGACGCATCCATCATGCCCCGGATCATTTCGGCTAACACAAATGCAGCCGCCATGATGATCGGCTGGCGCGCCGGCGGTCTGATAGCCAAACAATCTGCATTCTAGAGCAACTTTGAAAGCGATCAGTATGGTTTTTAATTGATTCAATCAAAAACCATACTGATCTGGCGTATAGGCGCGGGAAGCCGAAACTTCCCGCACTACTTAATTGCGAGGGCTTATATGCCGAGCACGCGGTTGCGCTGATTTGAGAATTCGATCTCTGCAACTTTTCGGAAGCCACCAAGTTCACGCAACTTGGCCTGGAAGTCGTCGTTGATTTTTGCGGCCAACTCGGAATGGTTGCGGGTTTCCTCGAACACTTCCTTGGCTGCGGTGCCGAATGTATCCCAGACATCTTCGTTGAATGAGCGCAGGTTCACACCGTGATCATTGATCAGCTTGGCGAGATACTCACCGTTATTGGCCGAGGCTTCTTCGTGCTGAGCAGCATGTTCTTCGTTGCAGGCAGCCGTGATAATGGCCTTCTCGGTTGCCGACAGATCCTCCCAGAATTTCTGGTTCATGCCGAAGGCCAGACCGCCGCCGGGTTCATGCATGCCGGCGGTGTAGTAGAACTTGGCTGCTTCATAGAACTTCATGAAGTAGTCATTGTAGGGCCCAACCCACTCGGTTGCCTCAATGGCACCTGATACCAGGTTTTCATAAATCTGGCCGCCGGGAAGCGATACGGTGGAGACCCCCAACTTGGCCATTACCGTACCACCAAGGCCCGGAATACGCATTTTCAGGCCCTTGAGGTCGTCCCCTGAATTGATTTCCTTGTTGAACCAACCGCCCATCTGGGTGCCGGTGCCTCCGCATGGCAGCGCCTTCAGACCGAACGATCCGGACAATTCGTCCCACAAGGCCTGGCCACCCTTGAACTTGATCCAGGCATTCCATTCCGGTGACGTCATGCCGAACGGGACCGATGTGAAGTAGGCAAATGCCGGGTGCTTGCCGACCCAGTAATAGTCAGCCGCTATATAGGCTTGCGAGTTTCCGGATGCCACGTCGTCGAATACGTCGAACGCACCCACACGTTCGCCTGCGGCGAAATATGTAGTGGTGATGGCACCTTCGGTCAATTCGGTAATGCGGGCCGCGAGACGCTGGGCACTGATGCCAAGACCCGGAAAATCCCGTGGCCATGTAGAAACAATCACCAGTTCTTTTTTTGCTTGTGCTATTGCCGGGGTGGCGAGTGTCGAAGCGGCTGCGGCCGTGCCTGCAAGAGCAGCTCCCGCTATGAATTTACGACGTTCCATCCAAAAATCCTCCCTGTTCAATCTTTCTCTATTTCGGTTTCTGGGTCATGCTGGAGCAAGCCAGTAAGCCCATCGTCATCTCAACAGAAACGCGGAAGTTTGCCAATAAGGGGATTTGTTGCGTTGGCCCCTTTGACTGGGGCATCAATTCGCCTATCTATTACCCAATCATTCAAGCGTCACGATTCTTTTTTCTGTGTGACGGTTTCCACTCACCTGTTCTTACAAACATACACAAGGCCTGCTCTCCAATGCGCGATCCGATTGAAACATATGCTCAGCTCGTCCCCATGGTGGTGGAGCAAACAAACCGCGGCGAACGCTCCTATGACATTTTTTCGCGGATGCTCAAGGAGCGCATCATCTTCATAACCGGCCCGGTTGAAGATCAGATGTCAACGCTGATCGTGGCACAATTGCTGTTTCTTGAGGCTGAAAACCCCAAGAAGGAAATCGCCATGTACATCAATTCGCCAGGCGGCGTGGTTTCGTCGGGCCTGTCGGTATATGACACAATGCAGTTCATCAAACCGGCAGTTTCAACGACGGTGATCGGCCAGGCGGCTTCCATGGGTTCACTTTTGCTGGCCGGAGGGGAGAAGGGGATGCGCTTTGCTTTGCCCAACGCCCGGGTTATGGTTCACCAACCGTCCGGCGGCTTCCAGGGCCAGGCATCGGATATCGAGCGCCATGCTCAGGACATTATCAAGATCAAGAAACGTCTGAACGAGATTTACGTGAACCATACCGGTCAGAGCTATGAAACGATAGAGAACACGCTGGATCGTGATCATTTCCTGACCGCTGCGGAAGCCAAGGACTTCGGTCTGGTCGACGAGGTTATCGAAAAGCGGCCCGACACCGGTGGAGACGACAGCAAGAAATGATGATCGATCATCGGTTGGGCACGTGAATTGCATACAACATAGATTGCATATGACGAGAATAGCATATGTGTTGCGTAGCGGTTTTCGACATGTTTTGGATGTAAGAAGATCACCAAGCGGTTCATACTGACGCGGTTTGTTAATCATTTGTTGATTGTTCATCGTCGAGCATGGTGAAATACAAAGATTCGAAGATTGCCGGTCTCGAACTCGATTGTTCCAGACTGTTTGAGTTTCAACTTGGCCTGACGGCGTCAGGCGACGGTTCAACGGTGAACCGAAGGAGTACAGATGACAAAGTCCGGCGACGGTGAGTCCAAGAATACCCTGTATTGCTCATTCTGCGGCAAAAGCCAGCATGAAGTCCGCAAGCTGATTGCGGGACCAACCGTGTTCATCTGCGATGAATGCGTTGAGTTGTGCATGGATATCATTCGCGAAGAGAACAAGACTTCGCTGGTGAAGTCTCGTGACGGTGTGCCGACACCGACTGAAATCTGCACGGTGCTGGATGATTATGTCATCGGGCAGTTCCAGGCAAAGCGTGTGTTGTCGGTCGCTGTTCACAATCATTACAAGCGTCTGGCGCATGCAGCCAAGAACAATGATGTGGAACTGGCAAAGTCAAATATCCTGCTGGTCGGTCCGACCGGGTGCGGCAAGACATTGCTGGCGCAGACGCTGGCTCGAATTATTGATGTGCCGTTCACGATGGCTGATGCAACCACTCTGACTGAAGCCGGTTATGTGGGCGAAGACGTCGAAAACATCATCCTCAAGCTTCTGCAGTCAGCCGACTATAATGTCGACCGGGCGCAGCGCGGTATTGTCTATATCGACGAGATCGACAAGATTTCGCGCAAGTCGGACAACCCGTCCATCACACGTGATGTGTCGGGTGAAGGCGTGCAGCAGGCTCTGCTGAAGATCATGGAAGGTACCGTTGCGTCGGTTCCGCCACAAGGTGGCCGCAAACATCCGCAGCAGGAGTTCCTGCAGGTGGATACTGCCAACATTCTGTTCATTTGTGGCGGTGCGTTTGCCGGACTCGACAAGATCATTGCTTCACGCGGTAAAGGCGCCGGTATCGGCTTTGGTGCTGAGGTAAAGGAAGAAGACGATAAGAAAACAGGAGAGCTGTTGCGTGAGCTGGAGCCGGAGGATTTGCTGAAGTTCGGCCTGATCCCCGAGTTCGTTGGCCGTTTGCCTGTTATTGCGACGCTTGAGGATCTGGACGAATCTGCCTTGGTCGAGATTCTGTCTGAGCCGAAGAACGCCCTTGTGAAACAGTATCAGCGCCTGTTTGAAATGGAAGATGTCAATCTCAACATTACCGATGATGCCCTGTCGGCCATCGCGGTAAAGGCAATCGAACGCAAGACCGGTGCTCGCGGCCTGCGGTCCATCATGGAAGGTATCCTGCTGGACACCATGTATGAC
>JABDRA010000413.1 GCA_013041995.1 Anderseniella sp.
ACTCAAGGAATCGCGTGCTTATCATGTGATTGCACGCAAGAAACGGACCGAGGCTCGCAAGGCAAGGTCACAGACCCGGCAATAGGAGGGCTGATGAACTGGCAAACAGTGCGTCCGGCTTGGGGAATGGCAGGATACAGTGAAAACACAGCGGCCACGTCGATTGCCGGAGATGCGTCTCCGGCAGTCGATGCAGTGTTGCTGGAAGGGGTTGTTGCCGGTAATGAAACCGCATTTGCCACATTGGTTGACCGGCATTATTCCCTGGTTTTCAGACTGTCGGCGCGGGTTTTGGGCAACGCTGCGGATGCTGAAGACGTGACCCAGGAGGCGTTCGTCAAACTTTGGCGCAATCCGCCGGTGTTGCGCAATCAGGCGGCCTTGAAGAGCTGGCTGGTACGGGTGGCGCGCAATCTTGCCATTGATCGTTTGAGACGGGCGCGCAACACATCCGACAGTGAACTCGACTTACTTGTTGATACCTCTACCGCGCCTGACGGACACTTGCGCCATGGCCAGGCGGCTGACGAAGTGTCTGCCGCGCTGGCTCAATTGCCCGAGCGCCAGCGCACCGCCCTACAGTTGACCTATTTTGAAGCATTGGGCAATCAGGAGACTGCATCGATTATGGAGATCAGCGTTGAAGCAGTGGAATCGCTGCTGTCGCGGGCAAGACGGTCTTTGCGAACCCTGCTCAACCCGGTGTGGGCAGACCTGATTGATGAACTGGAGCAATTGAAATGACGGCACGCAACAACAACGGCAAGGGGCAGGGCAGTGCCGGCGATGTGCGCCTGGCTGAAGTGCTGGCGGCTTATGGCCGCAATCCGTTGCGCTGGCCCGAGGCTGACCGGGTGCGGTTTGCCCACCTGTTGCGTGAACCTGAATTACTGCCTCAGGATCTGAGCGCCGAAGCCGACCAGCTGGATAAATTGCTCGATGCGGCTACCGCTGCGAGTATTTCTGAACCCGAAGGTGCCCGCGGTCGCCTGCTGTCATCCATCACGGCAGGACCGGGCACATCCGGACTTGCCGCGATGCATGGAAGGAAGTCCAGTTGGCAGTCCGGTTTCCTGCCCCAGCAACTCCTGGTGGCAGGTACCCTTGCGGCAAGCGTCATGCTGGGCGTGTTTGTGGGGATCAATACCGATGTTGGCACACTGCTGGCCGACAGCCTGCAATTGCCGGCCGCTTCCGATGAAGTGCTGGACGTCGTGCTGGTTGACGACAGTGATGACGGGAGTTTGCTATGAGCGATGCGCAAACCCCAAAAGCCCCCAAAACCAGGCGTTGGTCATGGCTATGGATTGCGCTGATCGCATCTTTGGCCATCAACCTGGCGATTGTCGCGGCCATTGTTTCCCACCAGGCCGTCGGTCCGCACCGCCATCGCTCCATCACCGGGCCCGGCTTTACCCAGATACTGCCGCGGGCATTTTTCCGGGAGCTCGATCGTGACCGGCGCGACGAGCTGGTCGGCGAACTGCGTGAACATCGCAAGGGGTTTCGCGAACTGCGCAAGAACCTGCGGCAAAAGGCACGAGATGTCGCGTCCGCCCTGCGGGCAGAGCCATACGATGAAGCCGCCGTTACAAAAGCGCTGGAGGTCTATCAGGCCGAGGCACAGACCATGGTCGGCCGCGGCCGCAACATCGCGGAAAACTTCTTTAAACGCCTGACACCGGACGAGCGCAAGCTGATTGCCGACCAGATTGAACGCAAGACAATGTCGAGACGACGCTGGAAGCGCTGGAGAGAAGAGCGCGGAGAATAGTTTGTGGAGTGGTTTAGTTTTATTCCGCTCACGCAAGCAGCCTGCGGCTGCGCTCCGCTAGGGCGCACTTTGTGCGACGGCCGGTCGGCCTTGCCTCAGCACTTACGTGCTTCGGACTGGAGTTCATCACTGTTGTGGCGCATATATCGTTCTACGACTATGAATAACCATCACGATGGGTTTTGAAACTAGGCCCGACTGGGCCTCGGGCCGGTCAGGCCCGCCCTAGCGGAGCGCAGCCAAAGGCTGCTTGCGTGAGTGGAATAAATCGCGGCAACCAGGCGCCATCTCGACGTTAAGTCCGACCACTACTTTAACCCTGCGTGCCGGTGGAGATTGGCTCAATGACCGCGTCGGACTCCACAATGCGTTTTGGCTGCTTGCCCTTCTGGGCAATGGGCAAGGTTATGGTCACGGTGGTGCCTTTGCCCTTTTCGCTGGCAATATGCAGCGAGCCGTCGTTGAGACGGATCAGCGAGTTTGAAATGGCCAGACCGAGGCCGGAACCGGAGCGGGTCTTGGTAAGCTGGTTCTCCACCTGCTCAAACGGGCGGCCCAGTTTGGAAATCTGGTCGGGTGAAATGCCGATGCCGGTGTCTGCGATGACAATTTCAGCCATCTTCTTGACCCGGCGTGCCGAGATGGTGAGGCTGCCACTATCGGGGGTGAACTTGACGCCGTTGGCGATGACATTGATCAGTACCTGCTTGAGGGAGCGCACATCGGCCATGGCGTGCAGCGAGTCGGGCAGGTCCTTGCGCAAGGTGACGCCGCCATCCTGGGCGCGTCCGGACACAATCCGCAATGCTTCTTCTATAACCGCCGGCACCGAGCACTTTTCGACTTCCAGGGTGATCCGCCCGGCCTCGATCTTAGACATGTCGAGGATGTCATTGATGACATCCAGCAGATACTGCCCGGAACTGTGGATGTCATGGGCATAGTCGAGGTATTTGGGGATATCGACCTTGCCGAACAATTGCTGCTCGATGACTTCGGAAAAACCGATGATCGCATTGAGCGGCGTGCGCAGTTCGTGGCTCATGTTTGCAAGGAACTCGGATTTTGACCGGTTTGCTGCTTCGGCGCGGGTCTTTTCGCGAGAATACTTCTCTGCCAAGTCGGCAAGACGCTGCGACTGTTGTTCAAGTTCCATGCGTGATTTCTGCAGATCACGCACTGTGTTCATCAGTTCGCGCTCCGACTCCAGCAGCTTTTCCTCATGCAGTTTCAGATTGGAGATATCCGTGCCGACCGAGACAAAACCGCCATCCTTGGTGCGGCGCTCATTGATCTGCAGCCAGCGCTCGTCTTCCAGTTGCACTTCAAATGTGTTGCCGTCACTGCCTTCGGGAATGCTGGCGGGCAGGGTGGTATCGCTTGATGCTGCCGAACGTTGCCGGATCACCGGTTCGCGGGCCACCCGGGTGACATCCTCATAGGACGACCCGGGCCTGCATACGCTGGCTGGAAGATTATGAAGCTGCTGGTATTTGGAATTGCACATAACCAGGCGATTGTCTGAATCCCATAGCACGAATGCTTCCGATACATTCTCGATGGCGTCCTTGAGGCGCAGTTCCGCCTCCTGGTTCAACTTGTCGAGCCGTTTTTGCTCGGTAATGTCGATGGCAATACCGACCAGGTTTGGCGAATCCTGACCCGGTGCTTCCGACAATTCCGCCCGCGCGCGCAGCCATACCCAGTGGCCGTCGCAATGCTTCATGCGGAATTCCTGATCTATGGCAGGCCGTCCGCCCTGCAACATGACATCCACAAGCTGGTCGATCGGCTCGTCGTCAGGGTGCAATCGTTCCGCAACCTCGCCATAGGACAGGAATTCGCCCTTGGTCTGAAGGCCGAGAATGTCATACATGGACTTCGACCAGAAAATCCGGCCGCGCGCGATATCCCAGTCCCACAGTCCGCAGTGTCCGCGGTCGAGCGCCTTGTCCATGCGCTCGGTTGCAACAGCCAGCGTCTGATCAGCTTCCGCTGCACGCGACGCCTGCCAGTGGAAGGCCGTTCCCAGCAGTACCAGCACACCCAGCGTGACCACGAACAAGGTTGCAATCTGCGTCACATCGGAGCGCCAGTCCTGCAGCACCTGGGCTTTCGGGTGGATGACGACAAGCTGGCCCAGGTAAGGAC
>JABDRA010000422.1 GCA_013041995.1 Anderseniella sp.
GTCGAAGCGCGCGCCGGGCGGTAAGACCAAGGGTCTTTGACACGTCCGCTGAAGCCGAGGCGCGGCTCGACACGATAAACCGGATTTCGGCCATGGATTTTATTGCCTGCTGGCCCCTCTCCAGCAGGCGAGTGTGCGCCGGAACTGCGGCCCGGTTGACCCATGACGGGTATGCCGGGCCGTTTTCATTTGTCTGCAGCAAGAGATAATCCAGCAAGTCCTTGCACGGTTCACTTTATTGGCCACCCTCTGCTTGTTCATTAGCAGGGAGAACAAAAACTACACTCAGCAGGCCAACCAATCTGGTTTTCATCATCTCAATTGTTATCGCTGTCCTGGCTCTACTTGCCGGGCTCGGGAAGCCGGCAGTGATCCCGCTGCCGTCCGTCTGGCAGATCGCAATTGCCTATACGCTGCTCGCCATCGGGTGTCTGTTCAAGGGCGCGTAGGTGGAAGCGACGGTGCCGTCTCGGCAGGCTTTTTGCCCCATCGTTGTCTTATGACATATTGATCTAGCGGGCGCGCTGTTATTGGCGCAGCTCCTGCTTTCCCGGGTGTGATGTCCGCCGCGTCCCGCCGGGCCGAACAGCTGAGGCTCGAAGGAGTTGCCTGGCTGGCTCATCTCTTCCCCTCGAGTCAGTCCGGTTGTTGGACAAGGTTGGCTACTTGCTTCAAGTGCCAATAAAAAAGGCGGCAACCCGAGGGGCTACCGCCAGTTAAGAGGCACGCGTTGGCGTGCAGGGATTTAGTTGGTCATGCGCTTGTAGGTCGGGGCGCTTTCGAGCGTTGCCTTTGAGGCGTTGACGACCAGGGACCAATCGCCGGCGTCATCGGCTTCACGAACCTTGCGCAGCGATCCCATGTCGACGGCAACGTCCTTTTCGCCGATGCCCAGGAAGCCACCGATACCGAGGACAACTGCTTTGGTGCCACCGTCCCAGTCCAGAACAACATCGTTCACTTCGCCGATATCATTCCAGTCCTTGCGGCTTTCGGCCGGGTAGGACTTGGTGTCGTCGATGTCTGCTTCCACGGCATAGACCCGCATGCCGATCAGCGTGGATGCCATGACGTCGGTCTCACCGGCTGTTTCGATGTAAGTTGCCGGACCGTTCTTACGCATCGTCTTGGCAGCCATGGTTGTGGTGCCTTCTGCAGATGCGGCAGGCTTGGTCTCGGCAGTTGTCGCAGCAGGGGCAGCATCGGAATCCGATGCAGCGGCTGCATATTCTTCCGCATTCAAAGAACCATTACCGTCAAGATCAAGTGCCTTGAATGCATCATCGGTCCAGTCGGAATGCATTGCCATGCCTTCTTCCAGGGTGATCATGCCGTCACTGTTGGCATCGATTTTGGCGAAGTCGTCTGAGGCGGCGATGGCTGCGGTTGACGATGTCAGGATTGCAGCAAATGCTACAGCTGTAATTGGGTTTCTCATGGTAATCTCCCGTTACTGATTGTGGGTCGCCTACGGTCTATTGTCGGCTTGGATAACAAACGTGCGCCCGTGCTATTGGTTCCGGAAAATGTTCAGGGAAAATCTATAAAATTCGCTTGACGCCCGAGTATTCTGAGCCGCCGGCTCGCCCCTTATAATGTGTGACTACAAAAACAGCCCGGCGGTTCAGCCGGTCTTTCACCGCGTGTTGTCACGATGTAAATCTTGCGCCGGCACAATGGCGAGGCGATCGCTTTAAAGGCGAAATTCAGACAGATGTTTTGTGTCGAAAGATGCGAGCGCAATCATCTTCTTGACATCGTTCAGGCGGATCCAGTCTTTTTCAACTGTGATCAAGCCTTCCGACTGCATCCTGCGCAGTTGCCTGTTCACGTGAACCAGGCTCAGGCCGAGCGTATCGGCTATATCCGTCTGCCGCATCGGCATCTCAAGCCACTTGCCGTCCGTTTCACCGATCAGCCGTAACCGGTGCCATAGTTCCAGCAGCAGGTGCGCCAGCCTTTCATAAGCCGACAATCGTCCCAGCCGCACCGTCTGATCGCCCAGAATCGCGAACTCCCGTGCTGTGCACCAGCTCAGACCGGCAGCGAGGACCGGATAGTTCTGTGATATCTCCATTATCCGCAATGGCTCTATGACTGCCAGTTCCAGTTGTGACAACCCGGCGGCATGATATGTCGCGGTGCGTCTGAAGTTGACATGCAAGCCCAGGATATCACCTGGCAGTGCAAAGCTGAGTATCTGGCGCCGTCCATCCTCGGTCAGGCTGTAGCGAATAGCCCAGCCGCTGGTTACCAGGTAGGTGGCTTTCAGATCAGCACCATCGGCAATGAAGTCAACACCATCGGGCACCTGCACCTTGTTGTTCTGAAGGCCTTCGAGAAAATCAATCTCTGTTTCAGACAATAGTGTCAGAGCACCCAGTTTTCTCACCACGGCGCTTGAATCGTCAGGTGGGCGGATATCAGTTACGATCGATGCCATTGTGCCGCTCTCAGATTTGCCGGTCCCGGTGGACCGTTCATCATGTCGTTAAACGCCGACCCCAAGTGTTCATATGGAAGCCAAATAGGCAATACAATTCGGGTTGAGTACAGCGGGTCAATACAACCACCTCTCGCCCGTTTCCCGATTTCACCAGGTGCCCGAAATCGCTGGCAGGATTTCACTATAGCAAACCGGCCACCGTGCACGCGCGGGAACGATTTGGGCTTTCCTGCGTTGGAACCCGCAAGGTGCATGAGCACTAAACGGAGAGACTTCCAGATATGGATTACGTCGTGAAAGGCTTCACAGCAGGGTTTATCGCTACGCTGGTCGTGACCGCCATGATGACGATCAAAACCCAGCTGGGACTTGCACCGGGTCTGGATTTCATCAACCTCCTGGCTAAGGTGGTTGAGGCGCCCGGACAGCCCCTGTACGGCTGGCTTGCTCACTTTGCAGTCGGCATGGTGGTGTGGGGAGGCCTTTTCGCGCTGGCATCCGATCTGGTGACAGGGCCCTATATTGCCAAGGGCATCAGCTTTGGCGTGGCTGGATGGCTCCTGATGATGTTCCTGTTTTTCCCACTTGCCGGCCACTCGGTGTTCGGCAGCGACCTGGGTGGCATGGTTGCTGTTGTCAGCTTCGGGCTTCATATGATCTTAGGCCTGGCACTGGGTGCAGCATATCACGGTCTGCAAGGTATGGATTGCAGGGCAGAAAATTCAAATTGACTTGGCGCTTGCCGAGCGAGCGTCCAGTCATAGGAGCATGATCATGCAGTTGCGATTTTGGGGAGTGCGCGGGTCACTGCCAATTCCCGGTCCCGATACACTTGTCGTTGGCGGCAATACGACATGTGTCAGTGTCGAGCATGACAACAACATCTTCGTGTTTGATGCCGGATCAGGTATCCACCGGCTTGGTGAGTACCTGGAAGAAGATGAACGCAGCGGCTGGACCGGTGCAATCTTCCTGTCGCACTATCACTGGGATCATATTCAGGGCTTGCCGTTTTTTGCACCTGCGTTTCGCAGTGAAAACCGCTTTCACCTTTTTGGTGAAGAAAAGAAAGGTCTCGACCTGTACGAATTGCTGGCTGAGCAGATGCAAGCGCCTTACTTTCCGGTATCAATGGAAGCGCAACAGGGATTGGTGACTTTCAATCCGCTTGAAGCGGGAGATTGTATTGATGTGTGCGAGGGCGTGCAGGTCAAGACGTTGCGGCTGAACCACCCCAATGGCGCGATCGGCTATCGGCTGGAGGCCGGCGACCTGTCGGTTTGTATAATCACCGACCACGAACATCCCAATGATGAGCTGGACTGGTCTGTTGTGGAATTTGCCCGCCACGCCACCATCCTGATCCATGAGGCGCAGTATGACCCGGAAGAAAAGCGCGGGCCGAAATCCGGCTGGGGTCACAGTTCGTGGCAGGAGGCAGCGCAGGTCGCAGAGCAGGCCGGGGCAGGGATGCTGTTTCTAAGCCACCACGATCCGGCCCGAACCGACACCCAGATGATACCGCTCCTGTCGCGCGCCAGGCGCATCTTCGACAAGACCGAGATCGCGACCGAAGCAACCGTAGTGTCGGTAGATGCGGTTGCAAGAGGGGACGAGAACCCGGTTATCGTGGCCGTCTAGCAAAGATACCGAAACAGGGTTGTGGTCTCACTGCCGTAAGGCGGCTTTCAGCTTTTTGTCACGGCCATAAACATCGCGGCGAAACTGTACCACATTGTCACTGTCAACCCAGGCAGTCAGGTAGGTCACGTAGACGGGCCATGGGCGCTTCAGACTAACCACACGCCGCTTGCCGCTGGCGATCTGGTCATCAATCTCGGACCGCGACCAGCCCTGCTCATCAAGCAGGTGATGGGCCAGTTCAAGCGGGTTCTGCACCCGCACGCAACCATGGCTGAATGTACGGCTGGTGCGTGAGAACAGGTTCCTGGCAGGCGTGTCATGAATGTAGATGTTGTGCCGGTTGGGAAACATGAATTTGATGCGCCCAAGTGCGTTGTCGGAGCCGGGTCCCTGCTGCAGGCGGAACGGGAAGTCGCTGCTGCTGACATATCTCCAGTTCACCGAGTACGGGTCGATTGTCTTCGAGTTGCTGCTCCATCCGGTGCGCACGGAAATATTCTGCCGCGCTAAGGCACCGGGGTTCCGGCGCAGTTTGGGAAGCATTTCCTTCGTTGCGATGGACTTCGGAATATTCCAGTTCGGATTCATGACCAGGTATTCCATCTTCTCGGTAAATATAGGTGTGGCGTGGTACGGCTTGCCGATCACAACCGGTGATTTCCAGGCAGGCTTGCCGTTTTCCACCAGGGTCAGATGCTGGTCGGCAAGATTTACAAAGACGAATCTGTCGCCAAGGTCGTCTTTCAGCCAGCGCCGGCGCTCCAGGTTCATTTCCATCTGGGCAATGCGATTGATAACCGGGACGTTGATTTCTTTCAGCGTGTTGGGGCCGAGTACGCCGTCCTCGGACAAACCATGACGAGCCTGGAATTTCTTCACACCGACTTCGACAAAGCTGTCGTACACGGTGCCAATATGATGTCCCGGCTGCATGTCACCATTTGCTGTCAATCGAATCCTCAGGGCCGAAACACGCGGGTCATCGTCACCGGGTTTGATCACCTTTCCACGTGGCACGTGGATCCATCCGCCATTTGCGGATTGGTGACGATACTGGTCCAGCGCCACCATCATGCGCCGGTAGCGGGGTGTATCCGGTTCCAGTTCCCGGGCATAGGCAACGATGGATTGTTTCGTGGCCGCATTAAGAAGCAAACGGGTAGCTGTTGGCGCGCGTGGGTCCAGGTGAATGCTCCGGTTCACCGTTTCAGGGTCGATCCGGCCCGCTGCGAGATCATGAGCATAGGCAACGAAGGCGCGCGACATATCCAGTTCCAGCCTGGCCAATTCCGCCGGATCACGGCTGTCGAGTCTGAGCTGAAGGGCCGCAAGGCTGTAGTTCCCAGTGGGGAAACCATGTCGGTAGCTTCGTGACAGAATGGCCTCGAGCTGTCGCCCTCTGAAGTTTACCCCAAGGTTGTCGGTCCAGATCGGAGTGTAGGCAGACGAGGCGTAGAATCGTTCGATGCCGCTAAGCTGGGCTTCGCTCAGTTCATCTTCAGCCAACGCGCCGGATAGATCGATGGCGGCCTTTACTGCAAGCTGATAGGAGGACAACGCAGTTGTTTGAGAGAGTGCCGGCTGGATTGATGACGCGTTGACCGCAGCGGCTGCGATCAAACAGCTCATGCCGAGTATTTTCAGTTCAGGCTTCATGGGTCTCTTC
>JABDRA010000427.1 GCA_013041995.1 Anderseniella sp.
CCACTGCCCGAAGACGAGACGACATGGGCCAACCTGGACGTGATGTTTGCGACAACCCGGGGCACAGTGCGGCGCAACAAGCTGTCGGACTTCGTGGAAGTTCGCCAGAACGGCAAGATTGCCATGAAGCTGGATGACGGGGATGGTATTGTCGGCGTTGAAACCTGCATGGACATGGATGACGTGCTACTGACCACCGCAAAAGGCCAGGCCATCCGTTTCAAGGTGACAGACGTGCGTGTATTCGCGGGCCGCAATTCGGTTGGTGTGCGCGGCATAAACCTGGCCGACGGTGACGAGGTTATTTCAATGACCGTGCTGCGTGGCTTCGATGCCACGTCTGATGAGCGCGTTGCTTATGTCAAGATGCGCCGGGCCATGGAAGGTGATGACGGCGAACCCGGCGATATGGAAGATGAAGCAAGTGCAGATGCTGCCATTGACCAGGAACGCTACATTCAGATGGGTGCAGCCGAACAGTTTATCCTGACGCTGTCCGAGAACGGCTTTGGCAAGCGATCATCTGCCTATGAATACCGCGTCACCGGGCGTGGCGGCAAAGGCATCACGGCAATGGCGGTCAATGATCGCAATGGTGACCTGGTTGCGTCATTCCCCATCGAGGAGACCGACCAGATCATGCTGGTGACAGATGGCGGCCAGCTGATCCGCTGTCCGGTTAATGATATCCGCATTGCAGGCCGCTCGACCCAGGGCGTTACCGTGTTCCGTACCGGCGAGAATGAGAACGTTGTTTCAGTGAGCCGGATTTCGGAAGATCTGAACGGCGATGATGACGCAGACGAGGCCGGAGGCGAATATCCGGCACCGGACAACGCGCCTGACGGCCAGCCTGATGACGGACCGCCTAGCGAATAAACGCCGTCAGGTTCACGTCACGCCTGATGGCGCGCGGAAAACGCGGTGAACCGTCACTATTGTGACCGAGGCACAACAGATTGTGTCGGCGTAATTGCTTCAGGACCTGAGCTTCGCGCTGCTTGAGGTGTTTCGAGGCACCCCATGCAATCACTACATCGCCGCTCTGTCGCCTGATCCAGCTTAGCGCGCGGTTGATTGCCTGATCATTGAGAAGGTCGCAGGCACCATCGGTTGCGGTCAGTTTTGTTGAGTCGGCTTCGATGACCGCGCACAGATTGACCACGCCGTGCACGTCGTAGCCGTGCCGTCGGCTGATATTTGTTGTCATGGTCGTGGTGGCGTCATTGCTGGTGTCATTGGCCCGGCTCGGGTTCATCATGATCCACAACACATGCTTGCCTGTGTCACCGGTGAGATTTCGGCGAAGCCAGTAGCGGTTTTTGCCACTAGCTGAGAACACTGCGAGTCTGCCGGTCATGTTGTGGGGCAAGGATTTCATGATCAAGGTCTTATCCGGCTTGACGGAAGCTGCAAACTGTTGATTGCTGGGTCTTCATAAACTGAAGAGGTAGCAATGACCATATTAGGAATCCCAGTCGAACTTTATGCGGCATATGTGCTGGCCTGCACAGCCGTCGTCATCGTCCCCGGACCTTCAGTTACTGTGATTATTGCCAACTCCCTGCGCCATGGTGTCAAGGCAGGACTGCTCAACGTGGCTGGAACTCAGGCAGGTCTGGCAATCATGTTGATGATCCTGGCGACCGGACTGCAGTTTATCGTGGAAAGTCTTGCACAAGTGTTCGATATCATCAGGTGGATGGGCGCAGCCTATCTGATCTGGCTTGGTGTCAAACTGCTGCGTTCGGACGGCATAATGGGCAAAGTGGCAGATGTGCCGCGCGCAAATGGATCGTTTTTCTGGCAGGGATTTCTGGTGGTGTTGTCCAACCCCAAGGCATTGTTCTTTTTTGGCGCCCTGATCCCGCAGTTCCTGACAACTGGTGATAATGCCCTTGCTCAGACACTGCTGCTGGGTGCTACATTCATCGCCGTGGCCACGCCACTGGACTCCGGTTACGCGTTGCTGGCGGGCGGTGCCGGCAAGTGGTTGTCGCGCACCCGTGTCAGAGCGCTGGAGGTCAGCAGTGGCCTATGCCTGATTGGCGGCGGTGTCTGGCTTGCACTGGCACGCCGGTAGATCAAAAAGAGTGAGCATACCGCGAGCTGTTTTGCTCACCCTGAGCTGATTACTCGCTGTTCAGGCCTGCGTCCATTTCCATGTCCCAGAACGCGGCTTCGATCTTGTGACCGTCCAGGTCGCGCAAGAAGCACCCGTAATAAGGTTCTCCATACTCTTTGCGCGGACCAGGCTCACCTTCACCGGTGGCACCGTGTTTCAGTGCCGCGTCATAAAACTCATGCACTTCCTGTTTGGAGTTGGCCCAAAATCCGAAATGCACGCCGTTGGCGGTTGCAGCAGGTTTTCCGTCAAACGGTGACTGAACCCAGAACTCCGGAAACTTCTTGCCGAAGGCCGCGGCATCTTCGTGCTCCATTACAATGCCTGCACCGATAGTGGTCAGCACAGCCGTGTAAAATGCCTTGGAATTTGCGAAGTCATTTGTTCCAAGCGATACATGCGAAATTATCGAGGGGTTTTCCATCGTCTCATTCTCCTGTTGGCACTGCTTCCGGTCAAATGCCCGGCCATTGTTTTCACTGCTTCAAGTTAGCCTGATGTTCTGCAAACCGGTGTGGCAACTTTAGGGTTCAAACTGACCTCATGTTGCTATAAGTGTCATCAACCATGACACGCATAGGATTTTACCCCGGCAGTTTTGATCCTGTCACGTTCGGACATCTGGACGTGATTGCGCGGGCTGCGCGGTTCATGGACAAGCTGGTCCTCGGCGTCGGGGTCCATCACGGCAAGGCGCCGTTCCTGGAAACACCACTTCGACTGGAGCTTTTGACCCGGGCCTGCGAACCGGTGAGCAATGCAACCGGATGTGAGATCGCTATTGAAACATTCGATGGTCTCGCAGTGGATGCGGCCCGCAAGACGGGAGCCGGTATAATTGTACGAGGCCTTAGAGATGCCTCGGATTTTGACTATGAGGTGCAGATGGGGCAGATGAATGCCGGCCTTGCACCTGATATTGAAACGGTGTTTCTTGCGGCCAGTCCTGCAACAAGGATGATTGCGTCATCCTTGGTGAAGCAGATCGCAAAGATGGGCGGAGATATATCGACCTTTGTGCCCGAGGCAGTCAATTCAGCTGTTCTTGAAACCCTGAAAACCAAATAATTGCAATTCCCTGGAGAGTTATGTTGATAAAAGAACTTGGTGCGGCATTTGCCGGAATTTGCGCTGTGGCAGTACTCACTGTGACGCCTGCACATGCTGCCGACAAGATCGTGATGGATTTGAAGTGCGGCCCGGTGGTGATCGATATGAGAAGTGATATCGCGCCAAAGCACGTGGCCCAGATCAGAACGCTTGCCGCCAAGGGATTTTATGACGGCATTGTGTTTCACCGGGTGATTGACGGGTTCATGGCTCAGACCGGCGATCCGACCGGCACCGGCACCGGCAAGTCCGATTTGCCCAATATTCCTGCCGAATTTTCATCAGAGCCTTTCAAGCGCGGCACCGTCGGTATGGCCCGGTCCAGCAATCCGGACAGCGCGAACTCGCAGTTCTTCATCATGTTTGCACCCGGCGACTTTTTGAACGGTCAATATACGGTTGTGGGACAGGTGGCGTCGGGCATGGAGTGCATCGACCAGATCAATAAGGGTGAACCACCGGCAAATCCCGACAAAATCCTGAAGATGAGCGTCAGGTAACCCATGTTTTTCAACACTCATATCGTTTCATTCATGGACACAAAGAAGGAGAACCTTGTGGCCGATCTAGATCCAGAAAACACACTCATCATGGACTCAACACAGGGGCGCGTTGTCATAAAACTGCGTCCGGACCTGGCTCCAGGCCATGTC
This sequence comes from Anderseniella sp., assembly GCA_013041995.1. Lineage (GTDB taxonomy): Bacteria > Pseudomonadota > Alphaproteobacteria > Rhizobiales > Aestuariivirgaceae > Anderseniella. Next base: position 3,889 of record JABDRA010000427.1, read on the forward strand.
ACACACATCAAGGAACTGGCCCGCGAAGGCTTTTATGACGGCACACCGTTTCACCGTGTCATAGACGGTTTCATGGCGCAGGGCGGCGACCCGACCGGCACCGGAACAGGTGGATCCGAGAAGCCAAACCTCAAGGCTGAATTTTCCAGCGAGCCGCATAAGCGCGGTACAGCCTCCATGGCGCGTTCGAGCATGCCGGACTCTGCAAATTCCCAGTTCTTCCTGTGCTTCGGAGATTGCGGCTTCCTTGACGGGCAGTACACCGTTTGGGGTGAAGTTGTCGAAGGCATGGACAATGTCGACAAGTTCAAGCGTGGCGAACCGGTTCAGGGACCTGACCGCATTGAGAAAATGCAAGTTATGGCCGACGCGGAATAACCTGTTACAAACCGGCGGCTGCTTGGATGAAAGTAGATCTATTTGATTTCGAGCTGCCGCCGGACCTGATTGCCCTGCGGCCGGTAAGCC
>JABDRA010000328.1 GCA_013041995.1 Anderseniella sp.
CGACATGATTACGAAGAATTCACACCGGTAGCCTGCTGCCGGTGTTTTATTTTGTGCGTGAAGCCCATAGACTTCACATTTATGACGTAACGCAATTGTTTATGCTTTTGCCGTTCACAGGAGCTGACCTTGATAGATCGCAGAACCCTACTCCAGCTTACCGCCGCTGCAGGCGCTGCAGGCCTGCCGTTTTCGGTGCAAGACAACGCTCGCGCACAGGCAAATGAATGGCGGCACGGCCTGTCGTTGTTCGGTGATCTTAAATATCCGGCCGGATTTGAAAAGTTCGACTATGTGAACGTGGATGCGCCCAAGGGCGGGCGAGCCAGATTGTTCTCAGTCGGCACCTTTGACAGTCTCAACCCCTACACCTTCAAGGGCAATGCGACCGGTCTTGTCGGGCTGACAATAGACAACCTGATGACCACATCGATGGATGAAGCCAGCTCGGAATACGGTCTGATCGCGGAATCTGTCAAAATGCCGGAAGATTTTTCTTCCGTGACATTCAAACTGCGCGCAGAAGCCAGGTTCCATGACGGATCGCCGGTAACACCGGAAGATGTGATCTGGTCAATGGTCGAGCTCAAGAAGTCCCACCCCAGGTACAATTTTTATTACAAGAACGTGGTATCCGGCGAAAAAACCGGCGACCAGGAAGTGACGTTCAAGTTTTCCGAAAGCGGAAATCGCGAATTGCCACAGATCGTCGGTCAATTGCCGGTGCTGTCGAAAGCCTGGTGGACAGGTAAAAATGACAAGGGCGAGACCCGCAATCTGAACGAGACGACACTGGAGGCACCGTTAGGCAATGGCGCCTACACGGTGGCCAGCGTGAAACCCGGACGATCCATAACGCTGAAAAGAAACGACGATTACTGGGGCAAGGATCTGCCGGTCAATCTCGGGCAGAACAATTTCGATGAGATTTTCACCATCTATTACCGCGACAGCACCGTTGCGCTGGAGGCTTTCAAGGGAGATGAATATGACTTTCGAGTGGAAAACTCCTCGAAAGACTGGGCTACAGCCTATGACTTTCCAGCTGTAAAAAGAGGTGATGTGATCACCGAAGAGATCACGCTGAAAAATTCACAGGGCATGCAGAGTTTTGCCATCAATACCCGGCGCGAGAAGTTTGCAGATGCCCGCGTGCGTAAGGCGTTAAACCTGGCATTCGACTTTGAATGGGCCAATGAAAACCTGTTCTTTGGCCAGTATAAGCGCACCAACAGCTTTTTTTCGAATTCCGAACTGGCGGCAACCGGCAAACCCGGCGCTGCTGAACTGGCCATACTTGAACCCCTGAAAGACAAGCTGCCGCCTGAAGTTTTCACCACCGAGTACACCAACCCGGTGTATGGCTCCCAGAAAAACAAACGCAATAATTTGCGCTCTGCCGCCAAACTGCTGCAGGAGGCAGGCTGGACGGTTGATGCCAAGCGGGTATTGCGCAACGCCAAAGGCGAAGCATTTTCGATCGAGTTTCTCCTGGTGTCTCCGCTGTTCGAGCGCATTGTGCTGCCCTTTGTGCAACACCTGAATCTGCTCGGCATCCAGACCCGGGTACGCACGGTCGATGACAGCCAGTATACAAGGCGCGTGCAGACGTTCGACTTCGACATTATCGTCGGCAGTTGGGGACAGTCACTGTCACCGGGCAATGAGCAGCGCGACTTCTGGGGGTCAGCATCTGCCGACCGCAATGGCAGCCGTAACCTGGTCGGCATCAAGGACGAGGCCATTGACCAGTTGATCGACAAGGTGATTTTCGCCAAGGACAGGGGCGGCCTTGTGGCTGCCACCAAAGCACTGGACAGGACGTTGCTGTGGAATCATTTCGTCGTGCCCATGTGGCATATTCCCTATCAGCGCGTCGCCTACTGGAACCGCTTCGGCAAACCGGACATTCAGCCGGATCACTCTCTCGGCTTCCCGTCCATCTGGTGGTTTGATGAAGCAAAAGCTGCAAAGGTAAAATCCTGATGCGGGCAATCTTTGCAGGCGCACTGGGCGCCTTGGTGATAACCGGTCCTGCTACGGCGGAACCGCGCCATGGCATATCCGCCTTTGGTGAACTGGCCCTGTCTGAAGATTTTGACCGGCTTCCCTATGTCAACCCGGATGCACCGAAGGGCGGGCAGATTACCACACTGGGGACGGCCGGCCGGATCACATTCGACAGCCTGAACGGCTTTATCCTGAAGGGCGTCGCGGCGCAGGAACTTACCTTACTGTTTGATACGCTGATGGTGCGCAACCAAAACGAACCGGATGCGGTTTATTCACTGGTAGCAAAGACAGCAGACGTAGCAGCAGACAGGATGAGTGTCACATTTGTGCTGGATGAGGCAGCTGCTTTTTCCGATGGCTCAAAACTGACCGCAGACGATGTGTGTGCCACATTCAGCCTGTTGAAAGACAAGGGCCATCCCAGTTACCAGATATCGCTGGGCGATGTGGAAAGCTGCACTGTCGATGCCGCAAACCAGGCCACCTACAATTTCAAGGGCTCCAATGTTCGTGACCTCCCGGCAACCGTTGCCGTGCTGCCGATTTTCTCCAAGGCGTTCTATGAGGCCAATGAGTTCGACAAGACCACGCTGACACCGCCGCTCGGATCCGGACCTTATAAAGTCAAGCAGCTCAAGCAGGGCCAGTTCATCACCTACGAGCGCCGTCAGGACTATTGGGCGAAGGACAAACCGGTTAATCACGGGCGATACAATTTCGACGAAATCAAATTATTGTATTTCCGGGACCGGACCGCCGAACTTGAAGCTATCAAGGCAGGTAATCTGGACTTGCGCGAGGAGTTCACCTCAAAAAGCTGGGCCACCGAATACGATATTCCGGCAGTCAAAGAGGGCCGGTTGATCAAGGAAACCCTGCCGGATGATCGGGCATCGGGCGCACAGGGCTTCTTTCTGAACATGCGGCGCGACAAGTTTGCCGATATTCGGGTGCGCCAGGCGCTGGATATGGCGTTTGATTTTGAATGGACCAACAAGAACCTGTTTTTCGGTGCCTACCAGCGTACGGGCTCGTTTTTTGAAAACTCGGTGCTGCGCGCGGCCGATAAACCATCGGCTGAAGAACTGGTGCTGCTGGAACCGCTGAAAGACATGCTGCCGTCAGCTGCGTTTGACGCTGCCTATGAACCACCGGTCAGCAACGGTTCCGGTCAGGACCGGAAGCTGCTGCGCCAAGCCGCCAACCTGCTGGGCGAAGCAGGATGGGAAGTCAAGAACGGCACCCGGGTCAACGCTGACGGCAAACCGCTGACAGTGGAGTTTCTCATTTTCGCACCAACATTCGAACGCGTCATCGGGCCTTATGTGCGCAACCTCAAGTTGTTGGGCATTGATG
>JABDRA010000433.1 GCA_013041995.1 Anderseniella sp.
ATCAGATCGTGACCTCTGCGGATGTCAACTTCCTGCCGGCTGCATGCTGCATGCTGATCAGCGCAAACGCCGCACTGGAGACGAACACGGATGTAATGCTGATGCTCGTCGCGGTCGACGTTTCTGAAAGCGAAACCGAAAAGACCAATACTTTCCTCAAAGCACATGGCGTCGCGCCATGTGTCAGAACTGTATCGTCACAAGAGTTTGTTGATCCCCGGCTGCGTTTAGACAGGCACGTGACAAAGGCCTCCTATATACGCTTGGTGCTTGACAGGATCATCTCACGCGATGTGGACCGTGTCCTGTATCTGGATGCTGACATACGTGTCTTGTCCTCACTCGCTCCGCTGTTTGAAACGGACATGCAGGGTTTTCCGCTTGCGGCAGTAAAGGACATTCCGTTCTATGAGCATGACCGGCTGAAACAGAAATGCTCCAGCTTGTTGATGCCGGAGAACGCAGACTATTTCAATGCCGGCGTCCTTCTGTTCGATTGGCCGGAAACACTGCGATCCGGACTCCTGGACAAGGCAATGAAGTTTGCCTGTACGCACCAGGACCTGTGCGTAATGCATGATCAGGATGCATTGAATTCCGCAGCCGCCAATAATTGGAAGCCGCTGGACCCGCGCTGGAACCTGATTCACCACTACTGTTCCAATGGCGGAAAGCAAGGCGCCTGGATCAAACACTTCACGGGCAAAAACCGTGGAGTCGTCACCGGCCCGAAATATGGCGACAGGACGCGATATGGATGAAAGATCTGCTGGCGGACTCGCCTTGGCCTGAGTAGGTGGAAAGGCAATCATGGATCGTCCAGCTTGGCATCATGGTCAAACGCCACCTGGTCAAGTTTCGTGAATATCGCCGACTGATTGGCTATTATCTAGTGCCGCATGTGATGTCATCCGCTGCCAAACAGCGTGCTCAGCGGCATACGAAGCTTCAGCGTCACGATGTTGAGAACCTGGTCTCAGACATGATCCGCCAGGCAAAAATGTAAGTGAAAATGGCCAAACCTCCAAAATGCAAGATCGTTGTTGCGGCTGACCGGAGCTTTCTGCCGGCAGCGTGTTGCGTGTTAATCAGCATCAGGGATAATCTGCCTGCATCCATGCCGGTTTCCTGTCTGCTGGCCGGTGTCGACATCGAAGATCATGATGTCGAAACGGCAAACCGATTTCTTGAACAGCATCAGGTGCAACCATGCGTGGAGAACTTCTCCTCGAACGAACTGATCAGTGACAGCTTTCATGTCAAAGAGCGGGTGACGAAAGCCGGTTACCTGCGCCTTGCGCTGGACACTATCATTCCAGATGACATCGACCGTGTGCTGTATCTGGATGCAGACACGCGCGTGCTGGCACCGCTTGAGCCATTGCTGCTGAACGATCTTGAGGGTTATCAGTTCGCCGCCGCACACGACACAGGTCAATATCAGGATGATGGAATAAAACACGCCAGAGAGATGCTCGGCATGCCGGAAACTGCTGGTTATTTCAACTCCGGCGTCATGTTGTTCGACTGGAAGCTGACACTGAAAACCGGTTTACTGTCCGACGTGCGCCGTTACGCAGCGGCAAAGCCGGGCATATTCAAATATCATGATCAGGATGCATTGAATGCTGTTTCGGTCGGCCATTGGAAAGCGCTGGATCCACATTGGAATCTGACCAGTTCCTACTTTGCCATGGGAGGCACCAAGCCCCCCTGGATAAAGCACTATACAGGAATAAAACCGTGGACCAGATGGCGCAAACCAATCTGGAAGGCGGATTCAGCCTGGTTTGAAAAAATCCTGAAGGACTCTCCGTGGCCGGAAGCCTATGAACAACAAACCTGGCGCGAAAAATCCGTCATACTTATGGAACATCTTCGAAAAACGACCCGCAATACCCGCCGTTCATTGGCCTATCATCTCTGGCCGTTCCTTATGTCCGCTGGTGCCAAACAGCGCGCCGAGGCCCATCTCAAACGAGGCAAACCGGACATCGACGCCATAATCGAACAGTTTACGCCTTAGGCAAACGGCGCAGCCAGATCAGAATAGACCTCCGCCGCCGTAGTCGGCTGGAAGCTGGAAAAACCCGGCCAGCCATGCTACCAACGGACCTCAACATGGAGGTTTAATGTCCCGGTAAGGTGGGGAGGCACGACGGTCTCCCGATGCAAGACTCAAACAGTATGCACCATTTGCCGATACCCGGCAGATGCCCCGTTTGTTTGCGACTTCAGCAACACCTGACACCCATGCCCGGGCCGTGCCCGCGGCCGGACCATGAAAGTTCACATCCATGACACGGGATTATTCACAATTCCTCAAGCCCACCACAAAAGGTGGCAGCGCAAAACACAAACTCACAACACTGGAAACCCTCGGCTGGCAGCCGTATTTTGCCCAACAGACCAGCGTCGACGAGATGGCCGCGACGCCACCCGTCCGTGTCATCGAGGTACATCGCAATGGTCTTCATGCGGTGGGCGACGAAGTGGACACCATCATTCCTCCCGGACCCGATGCCACGGTGGGGGACTGGCTGCTGTTCGACCGGGCCCATCCAGCTTCGAGCCGGGTGCTTGACCGCAAAAGCCTGATCAAGCGCCGCGCCGCCGGGCATGATCGCCAGACACAACTGATCGCCGCCAATATCGACACGGCGTTCATCGTCACTTCGTGCAATCAGGATTTTAACGTGGCGCGGCTTGAACGCTACATCGCCCTGGCCTTTGAGGCCGACGTGGAACCGGTCATCATCCTGACCAAGACCGACCTCTGCGAGACGCCGGATCAGTATGTGGCCGAGGCAAGTGCCATCTCCGACCAGGTTCCAGTTGTGGTTCTCGATGCGCGAGGCGAGGAGCCAAAGTCGAAACTGGCAGACTGGTGCAGGCCGGGTCAGACGCTTGCATTTCTGGGATCATCCGGCGTGGGCAAGTCAACGCTGATCAATGCGTTGTCCGGAACCCTGTCTATCGAGACACAGGCCATACGCGAAGATGACGCCAAGGGCCGCCACACCACGACAAGTCGCCAGCTTCACATCCTGCCGGAAGGCTGTGCGGTACTGGATACGCCCGGCATACGGGAGTTGCAACTGACCGATGCAGAAGCCGGCGTGGCGGATGTGTTTTCCGACCTCCATGCGCTTTCAACACAATGCCGGTTCAACGACTGCCAGCACGAGACGGAGCCGGGATGTGCAGTTCTTG
>JABDRA010000436.1 GCA_013041995.1 Anderseniella sp.
CCACCTCACTGACCGCTTCAGACCCGTCCGTATCGGTCGGCGCATAAGTAATCTGAGGCCCGAAGGTGACAGCCGTGTCCTCATCCGTGGCCGATGATCCCCCGACAACAGATGGCGTATCAGCCTGCGCATCGACAACAATGGAGAAGGGAACAGTTGTTACAGCCGTATCGCCATTGCCAGTCTCCGTAGCAGTCGCGGTAATCTCCAGATCGATCGTTCCATGCCAGTCTGCCGGCGGCGTGAACACAAGGTTGGGAACATCCCCCGGGTCAACGGACCAGACACCGGGTGATATCTCCGTACCGGCTGAGAGGCTCGCACCAGCCGGGACTCCCCTGATAGTGACAGCAATCGTTTCGGAGCCATCCTGATCCACAAGATCTGCAGACAGACCGCTCAAGGCGACAGGCGTATCCTCCTCGGTAGTTGTCGAGAAAGCCGTTATGGCGGGGGCATCAGCCACCGGCACTATGACGATCTCGACCTGCTCGACGGTGACGGTACCGCTGGCAGGGTCAGTGACCGTATATTCGAACGTCACCGTGCCGGAAAAGTTTTCATCAGGCGTAAATGTGAACGTTCCATCCGGATTCAGGACAAGCGTGCCGTTCTCGGGCAGCAGGTCGCCGACCGCAAACACCGCTCCCGCATTTGGCAGCGTATCGTTTTCAGCCAGGTCCCCGGAAACAATCGTGTCCTCGTTGCCGGAGAACAGGTCTGTGACGGTGGTCGGGCTCTGCACGGCCCCGTCCACCGGATCGATCACCGTGAAAACGGTTGGGTCTATGCCGTTGAGATAATCTTCATCCGGCAAGGGTGGTAAATGAGCAATGTCAGGTCCGACACCGGCGTTTACGCGCCCGAACAAATTGGCAAACGTCGTAAGCTGAACGGAAACCGCAAAATAGGCAGAAGCTGGCGCAAGCGGATCCAGATGGGTCAGCAATGTACCATCGTTACTGTCGGCAAGTTTGTAGAGGCCATCATCGATGGCGCCGGCGCTGTTTGAGTCTATCGAGTCAGCCTGACCTGTCGGGGTCGTTACAGCGGCCATGAAGCCTGACTGCAATTCGTCATTCAAATCGGCCAGCTGAACCAGGCCGGCCTTATCCGCCAAGGAGACCAGCAGAGCCGGATCGTCGTTCAAGGCATCAACCAGTCTTTCGGGAGATATTCCTGCAGCGGCCAACAAAGCTCCGCTTCCGGCAATCCTGACCACCCAGCCATCACCGGACAACACAAGCTCGCCAGTCTCATTGAGCGCAAAGCCTCCGTTGACCCCTTTTTTTGTCTCCACTGCGACCCCGACCAATTGGGTAAGGGTAGCAGGTGTCAAAGTGACGACAATATCGGAACGGTCGGGAACATCGAGCATAGCAGCTGGTCTCACCAAGATTCACACGGAAACAGGGACGCAGCTGACTCTCGCTCGCAGATCGCTAGGATTATTGGGAGCGATTAACATAGAATATGTGATTCGTGTGGAATACTATTCCAATATTCTTGCATTTTATTCGTTTAGATTAAAATATTTGTCCGTACAGAAATCTTATAAATGTTTAATAATTGAAATGCTGATTGGTTTTTTACCAAACTTGCGTAATATTATTAACCCATCGGTACATTATTACTTTCAATCGCAAAACTGCCGCTAACACGTGGGCATTGAGAAATTAACCCGCTGGATCAGACTTTCCAATGGCGTTAGCGTCGTTGGATGACACAGATTTCCTAAAAGCGACATCGATTTCCAGCAGAGATTATCCCAAATGCGGTTTGGCTGTATTTTCGGTCTTTATTGAGCTTTCGAGATGTTGAAGAGCTTCTCGCAGAACGTGGATTGGACGTTTCCTATGAAAGCATCCGATGCTGGGTTCTTAAGTTTGGGAAACAATATGCCCGACGGATTGATCAAGATAGGCCTCGCCCAAGTTGCCGGTGGCATCTTGATGAGGTGTTTCTCACGATCAGCGGCAAGCGCATGTATCTGTGGCGTGCCGTTGATGATGAAGGCGAGGTTCTGGAAGTCCTGTTTCAATCACGCCGGAACAAGAAAGCTGCACTGAAACTGATGCGCAAACTACTAAAGAAACGGGGCTTTATACCAACCGCCATTGTAACCGACAAACTGCCATTATACGGTGCAACACTTCGAGATCTCGGGCTTTCCAAGTATCATGGTTTTGGCGGCAGAAAAAACAATCGAGCTGAAAATTCACATCAGTCTCTTCGACGACGAGAACGCAAAATGCAGCGGTTCAAGTCAACCGGTTCAGCACAACGTTTTCTCTCAGTTCATTCGTCCATCTACAATTTGTTCAACTGTCAACGCCATCTGATCTCGCGAAAAACGATCCGCCAGTTTCGTCACGCTGCATTGTCAGAGTGGTGTAATGTCGCCAGGGCTGCATAGGCGCTTGTCGCGACTGAGTTTACCGCGCCAATGCGGAGTTAAGTTTTCAATGCCTCACTGAGCCCAGCCAATGTGGAGGGCGTGTCCGGGAAGGTCGATTGTGGTAGTTAGCTTCTCCCCAGACACGCCTCCTTTTTGACGAGGCTGTTCGCAATTCGGATTGCCTCGTGATCGGTAATATGTTGACCGACCTGGTGGGCTCCGAACGGGTTCGCCGACATCCCCACCGCCGCCATTGATCCGCCCCTGCCGACGGCTTCTCCGACGCTCCCGGCGCTTATCGGGTCCCGGTCCCCTTTGTCACCGCGTGATTTTCGCAAATCATGCAGGCGGCAGCGATTGTTTCCGACGGTCTGACCCACACCTACACCGGCTCCTCCGTCACAAATGAAACTGCCTCAGAAATGCGCTTGAACTCACTGGTTATCTCTGAGTGGTTCTGGGACAGGTATCGGCAAACGGCATCGTTCTCGAGTAGTGAGGCCAGATAACCTCGCGCGAGAACCAGGTTGAGATGGTCTGGACCGTAGCTTTCCTCGATTTGTTTCATTTCTCGTTGGACCTTGGCCATCTCAGATTCCATCTGGGCGATTTGTTCGGCCGAGATGCCTTTGAATTTCTTTGGTTTGTTGGATTCTATGAGTTGGTCCTGTGGTGTTGCCGCCAGAAGTGCTCTCGAATAGCTAACCGAGTAATTGTCCATCGCGATCATAAGCTCCGCGACTTCCACCTGGCGAAGGGGCTTCATCTTCTTCAAAGAATGAAATGTGTTTTGGGCGCAATGTTTGTCCTTCAGTAGCTCCACGGTCTCGGAGCAGATGCCTTCCAGCAGGGTTCGTTTCTGACGGATGGTTGCGATATTGACGTCAAGGGCTTTTGCGATGCGCTCTTTGGGAACGCCACGTTCAATTGCTTTCAGGATCATCTTGTGTTCCTGAATGGTCGCCAACCGGCTGATCCGCTTGTTGTACGTAAAGGCCTCGTCTTCAGTCGCAACGAGGCAGCTGACGCCGTCAACGCCGAGCTCCATCAACGCTTCTGCGCGAAGATGACCGTCGAGCAGCATGTATTTTCCCTTAGTTCCGCGCTCACGAACGACGATGGGAGGCTCTATGATTCCAACCTCGCGGATTGACGCCAGTATCTGAAGATATTTCTTAGATTTTCGGATCCGTTTTTGAAGCTGTTTTACAGGTAGGATGTCTGACAGCTTGACGAAAACGCTGTCGGCTTCGAACGCGATGTTTACCTGTTTGGACATGGCTATTCCGCAACTGCGATAGCAACGAGATCTGCCAACGGACGGGGCATCGTTTCCAAACCCTCCGCGCGCAGCAATGTCAGGAAGTTTTCATCCGCTAACAGTTGCCGAATAGCTTGAACGATGAACAAGAGCCTGTTCTGTGTGATTTCCGCTCGATTGATGATGAAACGTTGACGTTGCACCTCCCTTTCGTACGCGCGCACCAGCGTTTCGGACGACATCGGCGACCGAGTTGCTGTTGATCGCCCTCGACGGATTGCCTTTCCGCGCCGCTGTCGCTGTTCTACCAGGCGTTTCGCGACCAGCAGCTTTTTGCCGCGCAAGAACCCATTCTGATAAGCATCCGCAAGAGCTTCCTGGACGCCTTCTTCATCCGTCTCGGCAATGTCGATAGCAACGCTCAGCGGGATCTTGCCTGTTTCGACCGCTGAAAGGAGCCGCTCCTCGCCTTCTTCAAGAAGATGACGAATTGAGTGGACATATTCGTATGAGAGGCCCGTTTTGGCTGCGATTTCTGTGTCGGTGTTTCCTCGCTTCGCAAGCTCGCCAATGTCTTGCAACAATTCCAATGGCAGGTGTTTGCGGCGTGCAAGATTCTCGACCAAACTCATAATCAAGCTGTCTTCTTCGCTGACATCGACAACAATCGCCGGGATCTCACGCTCACCGAGTTGAATTAATGCTTCCAGTCGACCTTGACCGCATACGAGTTGGTAGTTCGCTGGGTCATCCCTGTTCGGATTTCTGTTGACGGTAATCGGCTTTTTGAGCCCAATTTTCGAAATGCTGTCGACAATCTGTTTGAAGGTCTTCTTGTTACGAGCCCGCGGATTGATGACTGTGATCTGGTCGATCGGAATCACCTCAACTGTAATTTTCTCCTTCTTGGGTGTCACGCTGCCATCTCCGTGATCCTTACGCGCTCAGCCATCTTGAAGAAATGCTGCAAGGTTTCGAACCGAAAAGCATCGAACATGAGTCCATTTTCCTGGGCCAGCTTGATTTTGCCAGTTGCCATGCCTGAGAGTGGCAACAGGTAGTAATCAAGCGGGATTTCATTTGCGTTGTTCATGCGAACTGCCACGGTGATATCCGGAGCCAAGCCGGTATCGAGGCGAATTTTCCAACGCAAAGAGCCCGCGCAAGTTTGTTGACAACGGGCGATAACAATCGAAGCAGAGAACTCGCGATTGACGGTCAATAGATCCGTAACAGGGCTGCGAGAAATCGAGCCACCCAATTCCTCTATCGCCGAAATAGTATCCGTAACAATACCTTCATGGTGACGTCTAAGCGCGCGATTAATTTCGATGTATCTATAATCCCGATCCGGCTTGAAACCGACGATGTCGTATGCACGCAGCAAGCTGCCAAATCGATGCTGATATGTGCTGCTTGATGGCATGTCTGGAGTTTCGTCGATTATGAGACCAGACAGATAGCCGTGATTACTAAGCAGCTTCTTTAGACGCTCGAGCATTTCCTCATCGGTGAAGCGCCGATTGCGCTCTCGGATCATCCCTTGCACTGTGAAAAACATCTGTGGATCGACAATTCCTTCAAACGCACCATCGGCCCGGATCCACATCTCCGGGTCGTTGGCGACGCGCTCCTTCTTCAGTTTGAACGAGCGCCTATTGTAGACGTTGTTGCCAATGTATTTTTCGTTGGTGAGGATCTGATGGACGGCACCGCGCGTCCAGGGACGGCCAAGATCAGTTGTCTGGCCTTTTCCATTCAGAATTGTAGCGATCTCGCTCTCGATCTTTCCACCGTCGACGAACTCGCGATACATCCATCGGACCGTTTCCACTTCTTCGCTTGGACCGGGTACCAGGATGACACGATCAGTTTGCAGGCTCTTGTGCTCGCCTAGTTGTAGTATGCCTTGAGGAACGCCGTTTTGATCCACCCGCATACGGCGCAGTCCAAACCCAGCCATGCCTCCTTGACGGAAGCCTAGTTCAATCAACCGACACTGCCCGGCAAAAACCTTTGCAGATAGCTCCCGGCTGTATTCTCCGGCCATTGAGCGTTTGACGCTTTTGAATATCGTCGATGCCGGGCTACCGTCATTCTCGAACTGTTCGGCACAGTAGTGAACTGAGACGCCGCTGCGCCTGCAAATGTATTCGTAATAGGCGCTCTCGTCAGCATCCTGGAACCGACCCCATCGACTTATGTCGTAAACCAGGATGACGTCAAATCCGGTGTCACCACTTTCCACGTCGGATATGAGCTGCCTCAGCGCGTGCCGGCCCTCAATCTTCAAGCCACTTTTGCCGGAGTCCGAATACGTGCGCACAATCTCCATATTAAGGGCATCCGCATAACTGCGGATCGCGTCGGCCTGATTTTCTGTAGAGTATTTTTGGTGTTCAGTTGACATACGGACATATTCCGCCGCGCGGATCCTTTTTGTGTCCGCAGCATCGGTGATGATGGGTTCTGCTCCGTTTTGGTCAGCCAACTCACTTTCCTGATCTGTTTGCTATCTAATTCATAGTCGCAACTACGGTCCTGCCTCAAAATGAACAGAGCAAGCACACGATGGCCAGCGATGTTCTCCATGATACAAACCATATGTATGGAGAACAGGAATGTCGTTTCACAAAAAGGGCCGAAATTTTCGGACCGTATCCGGCAAAACTTTTCCAAAATCAGCTGATAAACTTGAGCAACCAGGCGGTGACGGATTTCGATCTGTGATCGCTGAGACATTGCACGAAGCATTTGGTGGTACTCGAATGTCCGTCAAAGCTGTGATGGCTCACACAGGCGCCAGGGAGCGAACCGTCAAGAACTGGTTTCAAGGCAAAAACGGCCCGAACGGAGAAAATTTAGTAGAACTCATGCGGCGCTCAGATGAGGTTCTGGAAGTCGTGCTGTGGATGGCGGGAAGGGAGGACATACTGGCTGGAAAAATGTTGGTCGACGCTCGGGAGAAACTAGTCGAGATGCTGAACATCATCGACCAGCTTCAATTAGCAGAGGAAACATCAGATGCTGGTGATGAATAACAAGGTCCCTGCTCCAGGAATCGAGTTCCCTGATCTGCAAAAATCGTTCCCTGCTACGCAAATTATTTTCCCTGTTACAATTTTTAGGGAAACCCGCACTTAAAATACTGTTTTTGCTACATATTATGACTCGATCAAGACCCAATACAGTTTCATTTTGCAAAAATTCCCTGTATTTTCCCGGTAGAACAGGGAAATAGCACCTGAGACGAGTTCGCACAGGACTGGCTCCACCGCCAGATAGGTCAAGGACGTTGAGGCGACATCGCTTCAGCGTCCTTTTTGTCTGGATATGTCCAGGGATTAGCCGCTTACCGTGCTGGAATGTCTGTCCGAGAGATAGGGTTTTGCCGGGCAATGCGGCCCAGCTACCGGTCAGGCTTGTTCGGTGACCGCACCAGACATGGCACTGCATCAATAGCTGCGCGGCAATCCCAGAACGTGCTGGCCGAGATAGCCAAGGATCATGTTCTTCGAGATGGGCGCTGTCTGATAAAGCCGTGCCTCGCGCCACTTGCGTTCAATCCCGTATTCCCGGGCAAAGGCGAAACCGCCATAGACCTGCATGCAGACCTCAGCCGCCTGCCACGAGGCGTCTGCGGCCAGAAGCTTGGCCATGTTTGCCTCAGCGGCAACCTTGTGGCCGGAATCAAACAGGGCGGCGGCCTTCCTGACCATCAGTTCGGCTGCCTGAGCGTCGGCATAGGCCTTGGCGATGGGAAACTGTATCCCCTGGTTTGCACCGATAGGGCCGCCAAAAACCTTGCGCTCGTTGGCGTATTCGCACGCCTTGCGGATGAAATATTTGGCATCGCCGATGCATTCCGACGCGATCAGGATTCGCTCTGCATTCATGCTGTCCACGATATAGCGGAAGCCTTTTCCCTCTTCGCCGACCAGCGTGTCGCCGGGAATTTCGAGGTTGTCGATAAAGACCTCGCAGGTGTTGTGGTTGATCATCGCATCGATCTTGCGCAACTCGATGCCATTGCCGACGGCCTCGCGCATATCGAGCAGGAAAACGGACATGCCGTCGGAGCGTTTCTGCACATCAGCGGCGGGCGTAGTGCGTGCCAGAAGCAGCATCAGGTCTGATTCAAATGCGCGGCTGGTCCAGACCTTCTGGCCGTTGACTATATAAGTACCGCTTTCGGTCCGTTCGGCCCGGGTCTTGAGTTGCGTGGTGTCGCTGCCGGTGGTGGGCTCGGTCACCCCGAATGCCTGAAGGCGCAATTCACCGCTGGCTATTGCAGGCAGGTATTTCTGCTTTTGCTCAGGCGAGCCATATTTCAGAACCGTGCCCATCGTATACATCTGCGCATGGCAGGCGGCCGCATTGCAGCCGCGCTCATGGATCGTTTCAAGCACTGCAACTGCAGCGCTGAGCGGCAGGCCGGAACCGCCATATTCCTCGGGGATCAGGGCACCCAGAAACCCCGACTCTGTCAGGGTCTTGACGAATTCGGTTGGATACTGATCAGCCTTGTCGAGCTTGTTCCAGTACTCATTGGGGAAGTCATCACACAGTTTGCCCACCGCGTCGCGAATGTCGGTCCAGTCCTCGGAGGCGGGAATAGAAAGCGCGTCATTGTCCATCATGTTCATGTCATCTTCCTGCGTGTCAGATTGCGCCACTGGCACGCAGCGCTGAAATACGGTTGGCGTCTATGCCGTAGTCCGATAAAACCTCGTCGGTATGCTCGCCCGCTTCAGGCGTTGGCGTACGCAGCGAAGCCGGCGTGCGCGAGAGATCGACTGGCTGGCCAACCAACTGAACCTCACCGCGCTGTGGATGCATCACCGATTGTGCAATACCCACATGCTGCACCTGTGGATCCGCGAAGACTTCGTTCATGCGGTAGATCGGTCCGGCAGGCACGCCGTTTGTATCCAGTATCCCGATCCATTCGGCACTGGTCCGGGTGGCAAAGATCGGGCGCAGCAGGCCCCAGATTTCGTCACGCCGCGCCGTGCGGTCGCCAACCTGTGCATAGGCCGGGTCCTCACCCCATTCGGGATGATCCAGCGCCTGACACAGAGCGCGCCACTGACCGTCGCCGCCAACGCCCAGATTGATATGCCCGTCGCGGGTGGCAACCACCCCCATCGGGGTCACGGTGGGATGATCGTTGCCGGCCTGTTCAGGCACCTCCGCGTCGACCAGATAGCGCGCAGCCTGAAAATCCATCAGCGCAATCTGCGCCTGCAGGAGCGACGTCTGTACCCATTGTCCTTGGCCGGACTTTTCGCGTTCGGCCAGCGCCACAAGTATACCGGTCGCCGCGTACAGTCCCGCTGACAGGTCAGCTACAGCAGTGCCTGCCCGCATTGGCGCCTCTCCCGGAAAACCGGTGACGCCCATCAGACCGCCCATGCCTTGCGCGATCTGATCGAAACCTGCCTTGTTTTCATACGGCCCGTCCTGCCCAAAACCGGAAATTGACGCCAGGATGATGCGCGGATTGACGGCATGAAGCGCGTTGTAACCGATACCCAGTCGGGTTTTGACGTTCGGGCGGAAATTCTCGACCACCACATCGGCGTGCCGCGCCAGATCGAGGAACAGGGCCTTGCCATCGGGATGCTTGAGATTGAGCGTGATAGAGCGCTTGTTGCGGTGAAGGTTCAGCATGTCGAAGCCATCACGGCTACCGCTTACATTTGCATTGGCATCGAGGCCTTCAGGCGCGTCGATCTTGACAACGTCGGCGCCAAAATCTGCCAGCACGCGGCAGCAATGCGGCCCGGCCCGCACACGGGTCAGATCCAGAACCTTAAGGTGGTCGAGCGCAGTCATTGCGGCGCTCCCGTCGAGTAATCGGCCATACCGGCGCCATCGGTTCCATCTGCACCAATGAACCAGTCTCCCATGGTACTGGACGTTACAAAGACCGTGTCCTCACGGGCTGACAGAATATCCAGTGCCTTCTGGAAATAATAGGCCACGTGCGGAACACCGATAATGTGAGGGTGCAACGCCAGTGTCAGCACACGCGGGTTATTCTCGACCTCGCGTTCAAAGACCGCGACCGTTGCTTCCAGTCGCTTCAGCATCTCATCGGACGAACTTTGCTGGATGGCGTAGATCGGGACGTCGTTCAGTTCGAACGTATAGGGCAAGGCCACCATCGGTCCATGTTTCGTCCGCATCCAGGTGGGCAGGTCATCCAAAGCCCAGTCATGCAGGAACTCTATACCTTGCGCCTTCAGAATATCGGGCGTGTCCGCAGTTTCGCCCAGGCCGGGGCCGAGCCATGCGCGGGTCTTGATGCCGCCGGCCTTTTCCAGACGTCCAGGGACTGACGGATAATTGCGGCTTCGTCGTCGGCCTGCTTGAGTGACTGCTGGAACCAGCCGTGTCCCACAAGCTCCCAACCGGCGGCGACGATTGCATCGCTCAGCGCGGGATAGACGTCGCAGACCTGCGCGTTCATGAAAGCGGACGCGGGCAAGGAACGGTCTGACAACATCTTCATGATCCGCGGCATCCCGACACGCATGCCGTATTCAACCCAGGCGTAGTTCGGGATGTCGGGTGGCGCCGGGGTCGCGCCGTGCGGCGCAGGAATGATGCCGCGCGGCATCGGCCGGTCAAACGGGCAGTATTCGACGTTCATGACGACATGCACCATCAAGGGCTTGCCGTTCAATGGCTCCAGCCGGGGACGGTCGCTGGCCATCTGGTACGGAATGCGCGGGTTTGGCCACATTGTATTGTCCTTCGCCATGCTGATCTCTTTCAAAGTGCTAGAGCAACTTTATGGGTTCAAGTGAACCCATGTTGCTCTAGTGAATGTGAAGACGCAGTGCGCCCGGCGTCCAGTAAAGCCGTACATCGGACCCTGGCTGCGGCAGATCGTCGAGGTCATCAACAACACGCGAAACCATGTCATGGTCCGAACCGACATTCACCAGGTGAGATGTCGTGAGACCAAGATAAACCGCCTCACTATATGTTCCTGACAGGGAATGGCCAGGTTTCGCATCGGTATTACCATTGCCAAGATCCATACGCGTCAACTCTGATCGAATTGACAGGGATACCGTGTCGCCGACGGAAACAGGTTGACCCCGGCTGTCCACCCTGAGCGTCTCGCCAGTGCCGATGTCGACCATCACCTCGGACCCGGATTTTCCGGTGACCTTGCCTGACAGCATATTGTTTTCGCCTACGAAGCTTGCCGTGAACTTGCGTTCCGGTGACCGGTAAATGTCGCGTGCCCGGCCATGTTCGATCAGGTCACCGTCAGCAATCAGCGCGATGCGGTCAGCTACCGTCATGGCCTCTTCCTGGTTATGAGTGACATGGATGAAGGTAATGCCGACCTTTTCCTGCAAATGCTTGAGTTCCAGGCACATGTCCTTGCGCAATTGAGCATCGAGCGCGGCCAGCGGCTCATCAAGCAGCAGAACGTCGCGTTCCAGCACCATGGCACGTGCAAGCTGCACTCTCTGCTGCTGTCCGCCTGACAACTCGTGCGGCTTGCGGTCGGCGTATCCGGTCAACCCGACGAGATCAAGTGCGGCAGCCCCTTTTTCAAGGATCTGCGATTTTGGCAGCCCCGCGATCTTGAGACCATAACCGACGTTCTGCAGCACGTTCATGTGCGGGAACAGCGCGTAGGATTGAAACACCATTGAGGTTGGCCGCTTGTCCGGCGGCAGGTGACCGACATCCTTGCCGTGCAGCAGGACTGAGCCCCTGGTAGGCTTGTGGAAGCCTCCGATTGTGCGCAGCAGCGTCGTCTTGCCGCCGCCG
>JABDRA010000438.1 GCA_013041995.1 Anderseniella sp.
GTCCAAACCGGTTGCGGTTTGACGGACCCCGGCCGGCCATAGAGATCGGTGACTATTGCAGCGACTGCGCTGCCTGTAACACCTTGGCACCAAGCTCGCCCGAGGCGGCCTTGTAACCGTCAATGACCGGTTGCGCCGTCTGTTTCCAGGCGGTCACTTCCTCTTCAGTTGGTGTGTACACGGTCATGCCGTTTGCTTCGGCAGCCGCATAGGCATCCTTTTCGATTTGGCTGACCTTGTCACGAACCGTCATTTCGGCTTTCAGCGCAGCCGCTGAAATCACCTTGCGGGTGTCTTCAGGCAGGCCCTGCCAGAATTTCTCGTTGACCAGCACGATGAATTCGATATCGGCATGGTTGGTCACGGTCACATGGTCCATGACTTCCCAGAGCTTGCGTGACTTGACTCCGGAGACACCGGTCATGCCGATGTCGACAGTGCCGCGCTGGTAGGCAAGATACTGTTCAGAGCCCGAGATCAGGGTTGGAGAGCCACCGGCTGCTTCAGTAAAGGCACCAAGTGTCTTACCGAACACCCGGACTTTCTTGTTCTTCATGTCAGCAGGTGTTTTGACCGGCGTGCCCTTGGACAGCAAAATGGCACCGCCATAGGCCTGCCACCACAAGACCCGTGACCCTGTACCCAGTATGGCCTCATCTATCGGTGCTCTGACCGGGCTGTCGGGTGCCACTGCCTTGCGCACCAGTTCTTCGGAGTTGAACAGGAACGGCACGTAGAAAATATCCACCGCCGGTACGTCACCGACGAAGCGGGTCAGCGAGGCAACCCCCATTTCAATGGAGCCGGAGCCGACTGCCTGGGGCACTTCCTTGTCCTTGTAGAGCTGGGCTGAGTCGTAGATCTGGACCTCGACCTTGCCGCCGGAATTTTTCTCCACCTCTTCCTTGAACAGCACCAGGTTCTGGCCGAGATGGCTCTTCAACGGCAGCTGCAGCGAGATGCGAAGGGTTGTGTCGGCGGCCATCGCGGCCACCGAGGAGACGGCAATCACCAAAGCTGCCATCGCGTATGCAAATAGGCGTTTCATGTTGTAACTTCCCTGTGAATTGTCATTGGTCTTGTTGTTGGCCTCAAAGGCGGTTGAGGCACCGGTCACTCACTATTGCCCAGTCTGCCGGGCCGGGCAAGCTTGAAGGAATCCACCAGATGAAAATCACCTGTGTCCGCGCCACGCCCATCAATGTGCCACTGGAGGCAGCCTATGTCTGGTCCTATGGCGCATTGCCCGGCTTTACCCAGACCATCATCGAGGTGGAAACAGATGAAGGTCTGACCGGCATTGGTGAAGCGCCGTCCGCCGCCGCCGCTGACATGATCAACTCAACGTTCGCAGAAGCACTGGCCGGGCGTGACCCGATTGACATCACCGGCTGCGAACTGCGCTGCCTGCCGTCGACGCGCGGCGTGCAATCTGTTTCGGAGCTCGCCATGACGGCGATCTGGGGCGGTGTTGAGATGGCGCTGTGGGACCTGCGCGGCAAGGCATGGAACCAACCGGTATATCAATTGCTGGGCGGCGCGGTACGCAAGGACATCGCGTTTACCGAGTACTTTGCCTATCGCCTCGCCGAAGACGGCAAGGGTGGCGAGGCAAGCGCCGGGGCGGTTGCAGATTACTGCGCGCGCATGGAACAGGAACACGGCTCCACCATGTTTGAGGGCAAGGTATCCGATGCCGAGCCCACCGCTGCCATTGCATTGGCCACGGCCGTTCGGGAGGCAGTCGGTGACGATGCGCTGTTGCGTGTCGATTCCAATCATGCCTATTCCGTAGCCACCGCGCGCATGATGGCGCCGGCATTTGAGGAGCTCGGTATTGACTGCTGGGAAGACCCGGTCGGCACCTATGAGGACATGGCGCGTCTGCGTCCGCACACACGGCTGGCATTTTCGTCCCACAATACCGACTTCCCCAAGGCGGCGTCACTTGGAGTTCCGGATAACATCGTCACCAATATTGCCGGCCACGGCGGCTTCACCGCCACGGTGAAATTCATTGGTGCGTGCGAAAAAATGGGTATCGGATTCTGGTGTTATTCCGGCGACAGCGGCGTGGCGACGGCCGCCTACATGCACCTGTGCGCCTCGCAAAGCTGGATCACCAAACCGAACCAGTCGCTGCTCACAATGCAGCCATATGATGTGATCGAGGAAGGCCCGTTCCGGCCGAAGAACAATGTCGTGCAGGTGCCTGAAGGACCCGGACTGGGCGTAACCCTGTCCCGGGACAAGCTGAAATTCCTGCATCAGCAATTTCTCGATAACGGTGCCATGAACAAATACTACAACCCGGCTGATCCCGGCCGGTTTGTCAGGTTGCCGCTGATATGAACGCCTCGCATGTCCGCGAGCGGGTCAGATCCGGTTTTTCATCCGGATACATCAAAAACCCATCGTTAACGGGACAAACTTGACTGTGCCGCGCTTCCCCGTGTTCCCCGGTCCCCGGTTGGAACCCGCAGGCTATGAAAACAAACGTCGCGGGCAGGTTTTTTTTGACGCCGCATGGCTATTGTGCAAACTAAAGTAACAGCTCAAGGTATGGGTTTATGTGTATGAGACGCTGCAGGATTTAGGAAGCAGGGCTGGGTTTCTTACCTGCCCCGGCTTTAGCAACACGGAAATGGATCTGGATTGAATAAGGAACTACTCCAAAAGATTGATCTGTTGCGTGGCTTGGACCATTGCGATTACGACCGGCTGCACAACCGGTGCAGTTTGCGGCAGCATAAGAAAAATTCCGAAATTTTGCGTAAAAATGATGATTCAACCGACATATTTTTTGTCATTGAAGGCGAAGTGATTGCACGAAGCTTTTCTGAAGAGGGCAAGGAAGTAAGTTTCACAACGATCAAAAGCGGCGAATTGTTTGGGGAATTTTCCGCGATCGATGGCCAGCCCCGTTCGGCATCAATCGCTGCGACGGAAGATTCCCTGATTGCCCAGATGACATCCAAGGATTTTCGCGAGTTGGTGTTGACCACACCCGAACTCGGCTTGCGGCTGGTCGAACTTCTTGTCGCCAAGTCGCGCCGACTGTCGCAGCGGATTTTTGAATACGGCACTATGCCTGTGCGGCTGCGGGTGCAGCGCGAGTTGGTGCGCCTCTACGATACCCGGGATGCCCGTACCAGTGGTAATCTGATTCAGCCCGCGCCCAGTCACTATGAGATTGCGACCCGCATAGCCACTCATCGCGAAGCTGTTTCGCGGGAACTCGGCCACCTGGTTTCGGAAAACATCATTGAACTCGGAAAACGCAAGATCAAAGTCCGCGACATTGACCGGCTGCGATTGATATCCCGGAACGACAATTTTTCTGATGCATTGTAGCCGTGCCTGCTGTCATGCATGTTGCAGCAGCTTCGGAACCAGTCAGGTTTCCACCATTTCAAAGCTGAAGGTCTTCATGTCGTGAGTGACCTGAACATGGACTGTTTCGCCGGGTTTCAACGGCCTTGGTGCTTTTAACAGGCACACTTCATGGGACCAGTGATTGCCGGGTCTCCAGGGACTGTTGTCAATAGTGTTGCTGTCATCCACGCAAAGCTGGAACCACGCAACCAAGCCATGAAGCATTCCCGGGCGGGAGCCGCGTATCTCTATGGTCTTCTCGTTCGCTGCGAAATCCGGTTTGGTGAAACAAAAGTCGAATGCTAAAAGAGGCTCGCTGAGCGGGTTGAGGATGTAACCTCCCAGATTTATCAAAGTGCTGGAACCGCAAGGTGAAAATTCGTTGAAGAGTGAAACGTCGAAGCCCGCAACTTCATCCACATTGTAGGTTGCGTGCAGTTCGGCGCACTCGAACGCCCTGATAAACAGCTGGCCGGATTGCGGAAGGATTCTGGCATCCGGTTTGACCAGCACCATCAAGGCATGTTCAAGCGTTGGAATAATGCCTTCACCGACCAGGTTGCGATCAACGATTTCAGAAATGAGAACATCCGCTTTTGCCGGCAGATCAGAGCCCGGCACCAGATCCGTGGACCGCTTGCCGACGATGGTAATGCGGTCTGAAAGTTGGTTTGCTGTGATGATCTCGCGTCCTTTTTGGGCAATGATTCCCACGCTCTCGCAGGCATAAACATGCGACGCTCCCGCACGGACAGCCAACATGGCCAGCAATCCCGATCCCGTGCCGATGTCGAGGACCACATCTCCGGGACGCACGGCGGACTTTATGGCGTTATCATAGG
>JABDRA010000441.1 GCA_013041995.1 Anderseniella sp.
GGCCTGCCTTGTGCGAAGAGCTAGGGTCAGGGCGAGAAACTGCGAATGCAAGCGGAGGTGGCAGGTATGGTTGAGGGTGGCAATGTAGATGATCGGTACGACAAGGCGTTTCCGGTTTCCTGGGAACAGTTTCATCGCGACGCGCGCGCGCTGACCTGGCGCCTGGCCGAGCATGGACCGTTTCATGCCGTCGTCGCCATCACCCGTGGCGGACTGGTGCCGGCTGCAATTGTTGCCCGCGAACTGGGTCTGAGGGTTATCGATACGATTTGTGTGGCGTCTTATGACTATGGTTCGCAGGGCGATCTGCAGGTCCTGAAAGAAGTAAAACAGGAACTGTCAGAGGACGGCGGCAAGGGCGTTCTTATCATTGATGATCTGGTTGATACCGGCAAGACGGCAAAAGCAGTGCGCGACCTGTTGCCCAATGCGCACTTTGCAACCATATATGCCAAACCGTCCGGGTGCCCGCTTGTTGATACTTTTGTCACTGAAGTCAGCCAGGATACCTGGATTTACCTGCCGTGGGACATGACGCTTCAGTTTGCCCCGCCAATCCGCGACGGTGCCAAGGTGTAACGGTCTTATATGAATAGGGAGAGCCGGAATTTTGACTGCCCGATATCTAGGCCCCGTTGATCTGACACTGCCGCAGGCATTGCTGAAGGCTGCTGCAAGGCACGGCAAGTCCATGGCCATTGTGGAAGACCAGACCCGCCAACCGATCACTTATGACCGGCTTGTGCTGGGTGCCCAGGTGCTGGGCCGGGTTTTCGCCCGCCAGACCGGGCAGGGCGAGGCGGTTGGTTTGCTGCTGCCCAATGTCAACGCGACGGCGGTTACTCTGTTTGGTCTTTTGTGGCATGGGCGCACCGCCGCCATGTTGAATTTTTCTGCTGGCCAGAAAAGCATTCTGTCAGCCTGTAAAACAGCAGATATCAAGCTGGTCATTACCTCGCGGGCCTTCGTGACCAAGGCTGATCTGGGATCGATCATAGAGGCACTGAGCAATAAAGTGCGCGTGGTCTATCTCGAAGACGTTCGAAAATCCCTGTCGCCGCTGGCCAAGGTGCGCGGTGTTTTCGACAAGCTGCGCGCATCCTCCATCATTGCCCGCAACGGTGCCAAGCCAAACGATGCGGCCATCATTCTGTTTACGTCCGGGTCGGAAGGTGAACCGAAGGGCGTCGTGCTGAGCCACAGCAATATCCTGTCCAACATCGCCCAGATTGCGGAACACATTGACCTGTCCAGGTTCAAGACTTTTTTCAATCCGCTGCCGGTGTTCCATTCCGTCGGCATGACGGGTGGGCTGCTGCTGCCGCTGATCGAGGGCATCCGGGCCGTGCAGTATCCCAGCCCTCTACACTATCGCGAAATCCCGAAGCTGGTCGGCGAGATCAAGGCTGATCTTCTTTTCGGTACCGACACGTTTATTGCAGGCTATGCCCGGGCTGCCGCATCGCAGGATCTGCAGTCGGTTAAGATGATTGTTGCAGGCGCGGAACGGGTCAAGGATGAAACCCGCGCCCTGTGGGAGAAATATGGCACCGAAATCGTCGAAGGCTATGGCGCAACCGAGTGCTCGCCTGTGGTGGCGCTCAACATACCGGAGACCAACCGGCCCGGCAGCGTCGGCCAGCTTTTGCCGGGTATCGAGCATCGTCTTGAACCGGTCAAGGGTATCCATGAAGGCGGCCGGCTTGCGGTGCGTGGCGGCAATGTCATGCTGGGATACTTGCTGCCGGGCAGTGACGGCAAGCTGGTGCCGCCGGAAGACGGCTGGCACGATACCGGCGATATCGTCACCGTTGACGAAGACCGCTTCGTTACCATCAAGGGCCGTGCCAAGCGCTTTGCGAAGCTGGGTGGCGAGATGGTGTCGCTGGGTGCCATCGAGGCGCTTGCCTCCGGCCTGTGGCCTGAACACAGTCATGTTGCAGTGACCATGAGTGACGGCCGCAAGGGTGAACGCATCGTGCTGGTCACCGATCAGGAAAATGCCGCCCGTCCGGAAATGCTCAGCTATGCCAGGCAGGAAGGCGTGCCGGAACTGTGGGTGCCCAAGGCAATCATGGTGGTTGACGCCATTCCGGTGCTGGGCTCGGGAAAAGCAGATTATGCCGGCGCACAAAGGCTGGTGGAGCAACGCATTTCCCTGTTATAGGTGTGCCGGAAAATGTGCGGACGTGGCGAAATGGTAGACGCAAGGGACTTAAAATCCCTCGGCCGAAAGGCTGTGCGGGTTCAAGTCCCGCCGTCCGCACCATGATGTAATTATTGTGTTTTTAGGATGAATTAAGCAGATTTTTGTTTCGATAAATCTTGGCTTTATACCCTCGAGGTACCACCGAGGTACCACGAGACTTTCCACCTGTCGTGGTTTTGGGGGCCGAAGAGATCGATGAAGCTAGCAGTTTGGGTATTGCAATTCGCAGATTGGGCAACTGCTAAATGACTAAAGATAAAAACAATCGAGCTTCCAAATTCGTTAGAGACGTCAAAAACACTCTCCAAAGGCAAAACGATTTGGTGCGCGCTCACACCACCAATCGAACGGTTTCCAATGACCTGTCAGAGCGCTTTAAGACGGCTCCATCGATTGATCTGTACGTCAAACTCAGGCGCGACAACACTGATGACGACATCGAGCTCGCAATAAGCCCCGGCATCGAATGGTTATTTGAAGTAGGTACGGAACTTGAGAAATGGGAGATACCAGAGGAGTTGGTCGCAGGTGCGCTTGATGCGGATGAGGCATTCATCTGTGAACTGAGCCTTGTGCTTCTGGAGTGTCTTGTCCAAAGGCGAGAGATTGAGAGTTCAGGCAATACTCATGCAGTAGTGCGCGGGGAAGCAATCAGCGATAACTTTGTAAACTTCCTGATCGCAATGATGCTTGATGCCTTGAGTTGGAATAACAATCTAATCCTACCCCGCGATCTCGCAATGCTCATTCGCTATCAGCTAGTCAAAGATGTGAAAAATGCGATTAGCCGCAAACTCGAAGCCAAAGAGTTGAGGACCCGACAAACGCCGGTGTGTTAATGGACCTCTCGACAATTGAGCAACTGAAAGGCAACCAGAAAGGCGGCCTTCATTTTCAGGCTGCTGCGCTGAACCACTGCCAACTCTACAAGACACAAACGTCCACCGGGCAGGCGACGCTCAAGCTGCTTGCGCTTGCTGCCCCGGTTCAGATGGGCGGGAACACGCCGATCGACTTTCTGTTGACAGGCTCAGACATCTGCCTGACCACGCTTTACATTTCTCCCGACTTGCCGATACCGACGTCGATACCCGAGCACGATCTGGCGATTGTTGTGGCACCCGGAGACTCAGACACCTCCAGGTGGTTTCTCGATGAAATAGAGCGCCAGTTGGTAAACTGGCCGAGGCCGGTTCTGAACAAGCCGAACCGTATTGTGAACCTGGAGAGGGATCAGTTGTTCAACATGCTTTGTGACGTGCCGGACCTGGTCGTTCCAAGGATGGCGCGTAGTGATCGCGGTGCGCTTGAGGCCGTGGGCAATGGAGAGGCGGGTATAGATGATATTTTGTCTGAGGCCGCATTCCCGGTCGTAGTTCGCCCTGTCGGATCTCATGCCGGACGCAATCTCGAGAAGCTTACCTGCCAGCAGGATATTTTGGCCTATTTGCACCATTGTGATGATCCGGACTTCTTTGTTTCCGAATTTATCGATTACAGCAGTGAAGATGGTGCGTTCCGAAAGTCCAGGATTGTCTTCGTCGATGGCGTCCCGTTCGCTTGTCATCTGGCAATAGCTGACCAATGGAAAGTCTGGTACCTGAATGCTGACATGGAGCAAAACGCCGAGAAACGTGCCGAAGAAGAACGCTTCATGGCGCGGTTCATCGATGATTTCTGCAAGCGCCA
>JABDRA010000444.1 GCA_013041995.1 Anderseniella sp.
GAACTGGTGTCATGCACAAGGCATGGACCTGACCCTCATCGAAACCATGCCGCTTGGCGAGATCGAAGAAGACCGCACGGACCAGTATCTGCCCTTGTCGGTGGTCCGCGCCAACCTTTTGGACAAGTATTCCCTGGAAGACATACCCTACAAGACCGGTGGTCCGGCACGCTATGTCGAGGTCAGGGAAACCGGTGGCAGGCTCGGGTTCATTACGCCGATGACACACAATTTCTGCGAAAGCTGCAACCGGGTGCGGCTGACCTGCACCGGCACACTTTACATGTGCCTCGGCCAGGATGATGCGGCTGACCTGCGTGATCCGTTGCGCGCGTCCGAAGGCAATGAGCTGGTGAGCAAGGCTATTGATGAAGCCATAGGCCGCAAGCCAAAGGGGCATGACTTCATAATCGACCGGCGCACCAAGTCTCCTGCGGTCACCCGCCACATGAGCGTGACAGGAGGCTAGGACACCGGGCGGCAAACGGCACACTGAAAAAGACCGCCATTAAGCATACTTGCATCCACGTGCTTGGTTTCGGCATGTAACTGAGTCGGTGCCATTGACTTATCCCGGACAGACACCGAAACAGAAACGAGGCAAGCAAACCAGACCTCATACCAATGCAGATTCAGGGAGACGCAACGTTGACAATGAACCGACGCAAGGCGATTACACTTATTGGAGGGGCCGCTGCAACTGCAGGTCTGGCAACGCCAGCCTTGTCTCAGAACAGGAAAATCACCGTTGGCGCGCTGCGCTTCACCAGCCATTCCGGCAGCTTCATCGCCTTTGAACGAGGATATTTTGCCGATGCGGGTCTGGACGTCCAGCTGAAGTTCTTCCAGGCTGCCCAGCCAATGGCAATTGCGATTGCATCAGGCAGTATCGATTATGCCGTGACCGCTGTTTCGGGCGGTCTGATTTCGCTGGCTCAAAAAGGTGCCGTCAAGGTCATCGGGGGCGCGCTTTCCGAAGAGCCGGGCATAGACGGGCAGAAGATCCTGGCCTCTGATGCCGCGTTCAAGGCAGGCCTGACGTCGCCGAAGAAGCTGGACGGCAAAATCTTCGGCATGTCCACGGCAGGTTCCAGTTTCCACTATATGGGCTCAAAAGTCGCCGCAGCCGAAGGCGTGTCGCTGAAGTTCAAACCGCTGCAAAAAGTGGGCGCGATTATCGGTGCCCTGAAATCAGGCCAGATTGATGCCTGGTCGATCGTGCCGCATATCGCCAAGCCGCTCGCCAAATCCGGTGCAGCGCACATCATCGGCAACATTTCTGACTACTTGCCAAATTACCAGATCACAACTGTGTTTACCTCTGCGCGAAACGCTGCAGAACAAAAAGCCATGACCGGTGATTTCCTGGCCGGATTTTCCAAAGGTGTTGCCGACTACAACGCAACAATGATTGCCAAAACCCTCGGCAAGGAAGGTGTCAACGACATGGTCCGGCTGATCCACAAATATGTCTACGCGGACCGCCCGCTTGCAAAGGCAGCCCCATCGATCATCAACGGCACCATGCGACTGAACGAGGGAGCCGCTCTGAACGTGGCCTCGATCGAGGATCAGTTGAAATGGTTTCAGTCCGAAGCACTGGTCGATGCTGATGTAACGATGGATACGCTTGTTGATACGAGCTATGTGAAAACGATCCGCGCTTAGGGTCAGGACCAATGCCGGAGCTCTGTTCATGGATATTCGTCTATCAGGGATCAGTCATTCCTACGGCGACCTGGAAGTTCTGCGCAACATCTCGGTAGACATTCCATCAGGCAAGATCGTCTGCATTGTCGGACCAACCGGTTGCGGCAAGTCAACACTCCTGAGGTTGATCGGCGGGCTTGAGGCCCCCAACAAGGGCAGTGTGCTGCAACTGGGTGTGCCTGCTGATGACTGCCTGAACCCGTTGACCTATGTGTTCCAGGATTTTGCCCTGCTGCCATGGCGTACCGTGGCGGGCAACATATCCCTGGTACTGGAAGATCACGACCTTTCACGCGCTAATATCAAGAAGACCATCAGTGACGTTCTCGCCCGGACCAAGCTCACCGATTTTGCCCGCGCGCTGCCCAAACAACTTTCAGGCGGTATGAAGCAGCGCGTGGCTATAGCCAGGGCACTGGCGGTAAAACCCGCCGTCATGCTGATGGATGAACCGCTGTCGGCACTGGACAGCCAGACCCGTGAACTGCTGATGGATGATCTGGTCGCGCTGTGGACGCGGCAGCCGTTTTCGGCAGTCTACGTGACCCACAATC
>JABDRA010000446.1 GCA_013041995.1 Anderseniella sp.
GAACTGGCCCGGTCGGCCTGGTCGATTTTCCAGGCCATCGAAACCGAAGGCGGCATGATGGCTTGCCTGACGGACGGCAAGGTGCAGGCCATGATCAGGGACGTGAGGGTTGCGCGTGATACGGATATTGCCCGGCGCAAGACATCGCTGACCGGTGTATCGGAATTCCCGAACCTCAACGAAGCGCCGAACAAGACGCTCGACATGAGCATTCCGGCAGACTGGACAATCGCCGGCGCCTCACCGGCAGCCGGCATGGAAACCTGCGACCCCTTGCAGCAGCACCCGTTGAGTGAAGGCTTTGAAGCGCTCCGCGATACCAGCGATGCCGTCCTGACTGACACAGGAACCCGCCCGACCGTTTTCCTGGCCGTGCTGGGAAAACCTGCCGACTTCACGGTGCGGGCCACCTGGATGAGCAACCTTTTGGCGTCGGGTGGCATTGACGTTGTGACAGGCTCGCCGGAAGAACTGGCCGCCAGCAAGTTGAGCATTGCCTGTATCTGTTCTTCGGACGCGGTTTATGCCGATGAAGCGGAAAGGGCTGTCCGGTCGCTTGCGCAACAAGGTGCGACCTACATAATGATGGCCGGTAAGCCCGGCGAGATGGAAGCATCGCTGAACGCCGCCGGGGTTCAACGATTTGTCCACGCGGGGCAAAACGTGCTGGAGTTGCTCAACGAACTTTCCAGGCTGGCCACAGGAGACCGATCATGAGCACATTGCCGGATTTCTCTGAATTCAGTTTCGAGCTGCCAGCCGCTACCGCTGGCCAGGAGACGCAGACATTCCCGACGCCGGAAGGCATCGATGTCAAATCTGCTTACGATGCATCAGATGTTGCAGGTCTCGATTTCCTGAACACCTGGCCCGGTGCGGCCCCGTATCTGCGTGGGCCTTACCCTGCAATGTACGCAACCCAGCCCTGGACCATTCGCCAGTACGCAGGGTTCTCCACTGCGGAGGATTCAAACGCGTTTTACCGCCGCAACCTGGCGGCCGGGCAGAAGGGGCTGTCGATCGCCTTCGATCTGGCGACCCATCGCGGCTATGATTCAGACCATCCACGGGTTTCAGGCGATGTCGGCATGGCGGGTGTGGCGATTGATTCCATCTATGACATGCGCACCCTGTTTGACCGCATCCCGCTCGACCAGATGTCGGTGTCGATGACCATGAACGGCGCCGTTCTGCCGATCCTGGCGCTGTACATCGTGGCGGCAGAAGAACAGGGCGTGGCGCCGGAAAAGCTGACCGGCACCATCCAGAACGATATCCTGAAAGAATTCATGGTGCGCAACACCTACATCTACCCGCCAAGCCGGTCGATGCGCATTATCTCCGACATTTTTGCCTATACCTCGCAGAACATGCCGAAGTTCAACTCGATCTCGATCTCCGGCTATCACATGCAGGAAGCCGGTGCCACCGCTGACCTGGAACTGGCCTACACATTGGCCGACGGGGTGGAATATGCCCGCGCCGGCGTGGCTGCGGGCCTGCCCATCGACCAGTTTGCACCGCGGCTGTCGTTCTTCTGGGCCATCGGCATGAATTATTTCATGGAGATCGCCAAGATGCGCGCGGCACGCATGTTGTGGGCCAAGTTGATGAAAGAGTTCAATCCGCAAACTGACCGTTCGCTGTCGCTGCGCACCCATTGCCAGACATCGGGCTGGTCGCTGACCGCACAGGACGTGTTCAACAATGTCGGGCGCACCTGCATCGAGGCAATGGCCGCCACGCAGGGCCACACACAGTCGTTGCACACCAACGCACTGGATGAAGCCCTCGCTCTGCCGACGGATTTTTCAGCCCGCATCGCCCGCAACACGCAATTGTTCCTGCAGCAGGAAGCCGGCACCTGCCGGGTCGCCGATCCCTGGGGCGGCAGTTACTATGTCGAACGCCTGACGGCTGACCTGGCCGCAAAAGCGTGGGCCCATATCGAGGAAATCGAGACTCTGGGCGGCATGGCCGAGGCCATTTCACAGGGCCTGCCCAAGCTGCGGATCGAGGAAGCGGCAGCGCGTACCCAGGCCCGCATCGATTCCGGTGAGCAGACCGTCGTCGGCATCAACAAGTATCTCGCCGGCGACGAAGCCCGGATCGACATTCTGAAGGTCAACAATTCGTCCGTGCGGTCCCAGCAACTGGACAAGCTGGCGCGCCTGAAAGCCGAGCGCGACGATGCACAGGTGGAGGGAATGCTGGATGAACTGACGCGGATTGCGAAATCCGGTGACGGCAACCTGCTGGCAGCAGCAGTTGATGCGGCACGCGCCAAGGCGACGGTTGGCGAAATCTCGCTGGCGCTTGAGAAGGTGTGGAACCGGCATGTGGCCAAGACCCATGTTATAGAAGGCGTCTACCGCAAGGCTCTCGGCGACAAGTCGGAAAGCGCCGCCAGGGCTCAGGCAATGGTGGATGCATTTGAAGAAACCGACGGCCGCAAGCCGAGGATCCTTGTCGCCAAAATGGGCCAGGACGGCCATGACCGCGGCCAGAAGGTCATTGCAACGGCCTTTGCCGACATCGGCTTCCAGGTGGACATCGGCCCGCTGTTTTCAACCCCGGAAGAAGTCGCCCGCCAGGCGGTTGAAAACAATGTGCATGTTGTCGGCGTCTCATCCCTGACCGCCGGCCACCTTACCCTCGTGCCAGCACTGCGCGCAGCGCTGGAAGCGGAAGGCCGCAGCGACATCATGATCGCGATCGGCGGCGTGGTGCCGCCGCAGGATTTCGAGGCGCTCACCGACATGGGCGCCGCAGTCATCTTCCCGCCCGGCACGGTCATCGCAGACGCCGCCATGCGCCTGCTTACCAAGCTGAATGCGAAATTGGGGTACTCTCAGGAAGCGGCGGAATGATGAAGTATGACAGAGAGCTAATATCCAACGGCAACCCGATGGAGGGAGTGGTTGGTTTCAGCCGGGCCGTTCGGGTTGGACCGTTCATCACTATTGGTGGAACCGCGCCTGTTGATCGTGACGGCAAAACTGTCGGGATCGGTGACGTTGGCGCACAGACACGCCAGTGCATCGAGATCATCAAAGCAGCCCTGGAACAGGCAGGGTCCGGGCTTCACGACGTGGTTCGGACCCGCGTAATCCTCACCGACATAGAGAACTGGAAAGCCTCCATCGATATGCGCAAGGAGTATTTTCGCGACGTCCGCCCGGTCGATACGATCATGGCAATAGACCGGTTTGTTAATCCGGAATGGCTGGTTGAGTATGAGGCCGACGCCATAATTGCAGGTTGGGGCGAATAGCCTACCTTGCACGCTATTCGTCGAAGACCTCGTAGTTGGTTTTCATATAGGCAATCCCGTCGAGCACAATTTCTTCCAGGATGGCTAGATCGACGTCGGCGAGCTTGTTGATATACAGACAGCTCTTGCCGATCTTGTGCTTGCCGAGGCGGGCAAGCTTTTCAGACATGTCCCGGTAACCGGGCATGATGTAAATGCTCAAAGCGCTTTTTCGCGGGCAGAAGCCGGTGATCAGGAAGTCCCCTTCGCGACCTGACTCGTATTTATAGTGATAGCGCCCGTACCCGATGATCGACGGACCCCACATTTTCGGCTTCAGGCCGGTGACCCGGTTGAACAGGTCCAGCAGGGCAAACCCGTCGGCGCGCCGGGTGTCATGCGCCACCGATCCAAGAAAAGCCTCAACCGAAGAGGCCGTCGACTTGGTCTTGTTGTCTGCCTTCGCCATTGCGATCTCCGTACCAGGATCAGGGAAAATGTGATAACCGGCACTCAACCGGTGATAGCTGGGTAATGGACGTGTTTTTCATAGCATAGGAAATCAATTCGTCGATCAGCAGCTGCATGACCGGCAAAAATTCCCACTGGATCGAAGGAGTGCAAGATGAACAAACAAAAAATGCCGATCCATCAGGGTGGATGCCATTGCGGATCCGTGCGTTACCAGGCAACCGGCAAGCCGGTCATTGTTGCGCATTGCCATTGCAGGGACTGCCAGCGGCTCAGCGGTGCAGGTCATTCCACCGGTGCCATGTTTGCCGTGGAGAATTTTCGACTGGAAGGACCGGTGTCCGAATACGCGCTTGATGCAGACAATGGCAATCGGGTCACCAAAGCGTTTTGTCCCACCTGCGGCAGCCAGATACTGGGACGCAACAGCGGTCCAACCGGTTATGTGACCGTGAGCCTGGGAACCCTGGACGATTCGTCGGCGCTGCTGCCGCAAGTGGCGATATTTGCCCGAAACAGAAAACCCTGGGACATCATGGACGAGAAAATCGCAAATTTTGATGGCCAGCCAGGCTGGAAGCCGGGCGGAGGGTAGGCGAAATTAGGTCTTGCACGGGGCAGGATTCAGGCATTGTTACGATTGGGCACCTGATTGGCGCAAATGGCGGCCGACGGCTCACGACAGAGTGATTGCCACGCTATGGTATTGTTAGGCGCTCACCTCTATGTCGTAGACATGGTACGGATATTATTGATATTTGCGCTGGTCCTGACTATCTCGCTGAAGCACTTTGAGCGAGCCCCTGCCTATATCACCGTATCCACAGACAGTTTCTCGGAACTCACCCTGGCAACCGGGCTGTCTGTAACGATCGTCAAAGCCTCTGGCTGTGATGACAAACACGACATCGCCAATAACCTGCTGCAGTCACATAAATCAGACTGTAAAGCTGTGATCGGCAAGGTGGCTGACAGTTCGTCTGCTGCAGGTGATGACCATCACCTGGTGACTGACACATCCACTGTCTCCTCTATCCGGTCAGTCGATCCACCTCCCCCCAGAGCCTGACGTTTTGTGCATGTGAACCCGTGTTTCCACGTGGCCGGTCGCGCTGGCCCGCGGGAACCAATGGCAGAGCCATCTGTTCACGTGATCAATGACATCATCATCGATGACCAAACCCGTTTTCCTCGCGGAACACGAGCGACGGTTGGCGTTTCGCAAAATTCAGGACATTTCAATAATGACCAAATCTCTATCACGGCGACACTTCGCCAAAATCAGCACCGGGTTCGCCGCACTGGCGCTTGCCGGCTGTAATACAATTCCGAAAGACACTTACGCGCCTGAGGCGCAGGCCCCGCGGCCTGACATGGTGCCGGACAGCAGTTTTGCGGCCAACTATTCGGCGCGGCCTGACGAACAATTTGCGCTGCCGGCTATCGATCCGGAAGTTCTGGCACCGGAGTTTCGGCGCACAAGGGTGAGTTATGATTCAGGAGAAAAACCTGGAACGCTGATTGTGGATACCAGCGACTTCTACCTGTACCTGGTTGAGCCCGCAGGCACTGCAATGCGCTACGGCGTCGGGTTGGGGCGCGCCGGTTTCGAGTGGTCCGGGCGGGCCCGGGTAGCATGGAAGCGGCCATGGCCGAAGTGGACGCCGCCGGACACCATGATTGCGCGGGATCCGACGCTGGAAAAGTGGAGCGTGCGCAATGGCGGCATGCCGCCTGGCCTTGAAAACCCGCTTGGTGCACGGGCGCTGTATATCTTCGAAGGCAAGGTGGACACGCTCTACCGCCTGCACGGCACCAACGAACCGCAGTCTATCGGCAAGGCGGTTTCCAGCGGCTGCGTGCGGATGATCAACCAGGACGCCATCGACCTCTATGACCGGGTCAAGTCAAACGCACCAATTCTGGTGACCTGACATGAGAAAACAGGCCGAGTCTAAAACATCGGGTGCATGGAAGCCGAAGTCAACGAGCCATGCAGCAGAAGCCGACCCATAGATACGGACCGCCGCGGCTTTATCAGTTCGATGCGCAATGGCGCGATTGGGCTGGTGGCCGTTGGCGGGATTGGCGCTTATGTGGTCCATCTCTACCGGAGCACCTCGCACGAGCATGACCTGTCTCGTGTGGGAAATGGCATAGCGGCAGTTGTGCAAATTCATGACCCGCAATGCCAGCTGTGGCTGGCTTTGCAGAAAGAAACCCGGCATGCACTGGCGAGCCTTGACGGAGATAAACCCGGCTATGTCATCGCCGATATCAGAACTGACAAGGGTTTGAGCTTTGCCAACAAGCACAGTGCCAAGCACGTGAAACTGCTGCTTTTCGACAAGGCGGGGAAACTGCGACAGGTGATCAACGGACAACGCGGCAGCGACGAATTGCGGCAGGCGTTCGCCCGCCTTGTTGCAAGGTAACATCCAGACAGGACACGCAGCACATCAGTGTGGCTCCGCAAGCCGGCCCAGGCCCGCAAACGCCGATCACATATTCTTGATAAACTGTTGTTCTTACCAACGTCAAAACCAGTGAACCTGTAGCCCATATGATGCGTTACCCAACCACGAACCGGGCCGGGTCAGGACCAATCGCAACTGTCCTGACCAAGGCAGGCAAATGAGGAAGAAAAAATGAAATCGGACAAGCAACAAGAACTCTGGTTGTTGGAAATGGCGGATCAACCCCGCCATACCGGGCCGCAAAAAGCCGCCTTATGGGCAGCGATTGCGGCCGTAGGCGCAACTACCGTTTCACTTGTCTCCGGTTCCTAAACCGCAAGACACAGAGCCTTTTAAGGTCATCTGCGTGACATGTGTCATAACGCTCACTTGTCACGCCCATGGCATTGCAACCTGTTTCGCGCCTTGTCGGCAATCTCCCGGTCGCCACAATCAAGCGCATAGACGTAAGCGTGGGTATAGAAAAAACACGCCGCGTCGATATCGTCCTGGCTCTCGCGCAGTTGCGCGGCGACCAGATACAAGGCCGGTAGCGCTGCCAGATCGTCTTGCTCATGAGCCTGCAACATGTCGCGCCGCAGGCGCTGTTCGTCCGTCATTTGCCGGCAAAGCGGGTCGCAACCCATTCATGGAACAGATGCGTCGGCGGGTCCATGACGGGTGAGAACTTGCCGCCGTCGTACAGCGAGGCAGACCGGCCGCGCTGCATGCCTTCCACGACGAAAATGTCTTCTTCAAAAACACCTTTCCACATCGCAGCGTTCTTCTCACGCAGGTCCTGCATGTCATCACCGCACATGTCGGGCGAAGTATAATAGATCTCGATGCGCTCTATGGTTTTGCCATTGTCTTGCGGGTCCAGCATGATTGAGTAGAAGTGATCACGATGTACACCGAACAGGACATTGGGATAAAATGAAATGTACTCGGCACCAGTGTCCCATTTGTCCGACAGGCCGTCAAAATCAGCAAAGGCCCGGCCGCTGTCATCCAGTTTCGGATTGTAGACGACAGTGCCCTGTCCGGAATAATCACCTGGCTGCATGATGTGGTAGTGGTCTTCCAGCCTGGAATAGGAATTCAGGCCCGGATGGATCCACGGCAGGTGATAGCTTTCGCAATAGTTCTCAACCGCCAGTTTCCAGTTGCAGTCCACTTCCAGGGTAAAGGATGATTCCGGCCCGCCGTGAAACATCGGCTTGT
>JABDRA010000447.1 GCA_013041995.1 Anderseniella sp.
CCACGGTTCATGTGCGGCTGTTCGATCTGATTACTCTGTCACCAGTATTGATCGGTAGTAGTCGGCCTGCTCCTTGGACAAGTGTTTGAGCAGTGCCCGGATAGTGCGGCCGCCAACGATCTTTTGATCTCCACGTACATACATCCAGTCAGATATATCTTGGGGATCAATTTCCAGCCGTTGGCCGTCCGTTACATGGCTGACCTTGACCGGCGTGTTGTTGATCGTCGCGAAAATCTTGCCATTTCGTCGTACTGGACTGTTGCACCAGATGTGTTCCACATTGCCATTTTCGTTGAAGGCGACCTTGATGGCGAACCCTGTTGCCCCGGCTGGCGGTTTTTCCAGCGCCGTCCAAAACTGTGCGATGGTTTTCTTGGCCGAAGCGATGGCCGAATTCATCTCCTTATCGTCTTCCGAAACGTCGGTAACGTTGCTTGATTGGGCGATGGCCAATGTTCCGTGTCCGCCGATCAGATAAGCGATGCCACAGGCCAGGCAAATCAAAACATAGAACAACTGTCTCATGGCAATCAGGCCCTCAAGCGTACGTTCTCCGGATCCCAGGCCGGCTGCTCGATGATCCTGGCGGGCTGCATTTCATTGAACATCATGATCTCGAAGTCTTTGCCCATGTCAGCTTTCTTGGGATCAAGGTAGGCAAAGGTCAGCGATTTTTTCACTGCGTGGCCGTAAGCACCACCGGTAGTCAGGCCGACAATCTCGCCGCCCTGGTAGATCGGCTCATTGCCGGCGCAGTCTGCATCGGTTGTTTCCACTTCCATGTAGACCAACTGAATGCGCGGACCTTGTTGTTTGGATGCCTGCGTGGCTGCCTTGCCGATGAACTCCTTGTCGAAACGGCAAAAGCGTTCCATGTCACCTTCAATCATGGTGATTTCCTGGGTCAGTTCGGTGCCCCATCCACGATAGGCTTTTTCCATGCGCAGTGAGTTCATGGCGTAGGCTCCGAACAGCCTCATGCCCAGCGGTTCGCCGGTCGTCATCAGCGCGTCGAAGATCGCCGGCAGGCCGGCCATCGGGGCGTGAATTTCCCAACCCAGTTCACCCACATAATTGACCCGCATAAGCCGGACATCCTTGACACCGGCTACCTCTGTGATTGTGCCGCGCAACCAGCGCAGGCCCTCATTGGACAAATCCTGCGGCGTATGGGGTTGCAGGATGTCACGAGACAGTGGTCCGGCCAATGCCAAGACACCGAAATCATCTGTCACGTCAGCAATGGTGACGACTTCATCCTTGTTGCGGCGCCAGCGCAATGCATCCATGTCGTGCAACTGCGCAACAGCGGCAGACAGGACATAAAAATGCTCTTCACCCAGGCGGGTGACTGTAATCTCGCTTTCAATGCGGCCGCCTTCCTTGACCAGGTGACCGAGCATGATGCCGCCGATTTTTTTAGGAATGCGATTGGCGCAAATGCGTTCCAGAAAGCTTTCGGCATCCTTGCCCTTCACGTCGAACTTGGCAAACGTCGTGAGGTCCATAAGGCCAGCGGTTTCGCGCACAGCCTTGCACTCTTCAGCCACCACATCAAACCAGTTGGAACGGCGGAAGGAGTAGTCTTCGCCGGTGCCGTCGGTTGAGAACCAGCGTGCCCGTTCCCAGCCGAACACGGCCTGGAACTGGGCGCCGCGGGCTTTCAGCCGGTCATACAGTGACGATGTGCGCAAGGGCCGTTTGTCCATGTGCTGCTCGCCGTGGCGGTAGCAATAGTACATGTGCTGATAATCAACGATTGACAACGCGGTCACATAGTCCTTGTCGGCCCAGTCACCGAACCGGCGCGGATCGAACTCCGCCATGTTGATGTCCGTTGCGCCGTGCACCATCCATTGCGCGAGGTACTTGCCGGCGCCGGCACCCTGGCAGATGCCGATCGAGGCACCGTTTGCCATCCAGTAGTTTGCCGGTCCGGGAGCCGGGCCCAGCAGGAAGTTGGCATCCGGGGTGTGGGTGATCGCGCCGGAGATGACCGACTTGATGCCGGCATTTGCAAAGATAGGCATGCGCTCGGTCGCCTTTTCCAGCCACGGCATCAACCGGTCCAGTTCAGGCGTGATCAGTTCGCTTTCAAAATCCCAGCTCGGCGGTTTGCCGTCCCAGCACACATGTGCGCCTTCGGTTTCATATGGACCAACCAGAACACCGTCCGTTTCTTCACGCAGGTAGGAATGGCAGTAGGGGTCGCGAACCACCGGCAACTCGTCTTTCAGGTCGATGAGTTCCTGCACCGGCTCGGTGATGAGATAATGATGCAGCATGTTGCAGATCGGCACATTATGCCCTGTCCATGTCCCCACCACGTCGGCGTAAGACCCGGCGGCGTTGACCACGTGTTCACACACGATATTGCCCTTGTCGGTGACGACTTTCCATTCTCCGGTCGGCAGCAGTTCGATGTTCTCGACCATGGTGCGGCGATAGATTTCCGCGCCACCCTGGCGTGCGCCCGCAGCCATGGAGTTGGTGACATCCGCCGGTGCGACGTGACCGTCAGTTACGGTTACATACGCCATCTTGACCCCGAAGGTCTCGAGATAGGGGTGATACTTCTTGATTTCATCGGGCCCGATCAGGGCGGCTTCATAGCCGATCAACTTGGAAACGCCATAGACCTGCTTGAACCATTCGACTTCGGCATCGGTGATGGCCAGACGAAGACCGCCGCACCCATGCCAGGACACGGCCTCGCCGGTCTCTTCCTCCAGCTTGGGATAGACCAGCGTGCCTTCATGATGGATCTTGGCGAGATTCAGTGAGCCGGTGAAATGCGGGCACTGTCCGGCAGCGTGCCACGTGGAGCCCGATGTCAGTTCGCCCTTTTCAACCAGAACCACATCGCTCCAGCCTTCCTTGACCAGAGAATACAACAGGCCAACGCCCATTACACCGCCGCCAACGATGACAACCCGCGCAGTCGATTTCATGCTTCATGTCCTTCAAGGGAAAAATTGCTGTTCCCATTAGACACCTTAATTAAGCGTATCGGCAAGAAGCGACATCTCGTGGCTCTGATAAATGTCCCTCTCTGGTCGGCACAAGGTGAAGCCGCTTCAC
This sequence comes from Anderseniella sp., assembly GCA_013041995.1. Classification (GTDB taxonomy): domain Bacteria; phylum Pseudomonadota; class Alphaproteobacteria; order Rhizobiales; family Aestuariivirgaceae; genus Anderseniella. Next base: position 3,085 of record JABDRA010000447.1, read on the forward strand.
CATCAGATGAAGCGTCCTCACGTTTGCGGCGAATTACTTCACTGTCACAGTAATTTTCTCGGACATGACCGGTGGATTGTGCGGGATGTGGCTCCAGTCGCCCAGAACCAGTTGCAGTGTGTGTGTGCCTGCCGGCAGTTCCAGTGTTTTCTCTGTCTGGCCGCCACCGAAGTGGACATGCTGGTCATCGGCAGGAATGGGTTCGTTCAATTCCTCGCCTTCAATAGTCTCGTTGATGATCAGATGATGATGACCTGTATGTTCTTTTTCAGTTCCCGCCGGCGCAACGCCCATGCCTTTCAGGCCGAACCGGATTGTTACCGGGTTGGTGAGGGTGTCCCCGTCCTTGACGTTGATGAAGTAGACATCGGCGCCTTCGGGAGCAGGGGTTTCGCCGGCAAGAGCGGCACCGGACAGGGCAATCGTGGCAGCAAGGCTTGCGATTGAGATGAGTTTGTTCATGGTTTCCTCCACTGGTTATGTCGTTACGCCGTAACGGTACTGGCGGATTAACTTCGTGAGGTGCCGGTTTATTCGGTCACCAAACGCAATATGCAGCTCGCGCGTGATGTGCGGTCAACTGTACCGCTATTGCTGCAGGTAAAATTGACATAACGCTAATGCATTTGTCCGAGCGCCTTTAGAGCAACATGGGTTCAAGTGAACCCATAAAGCTGATCTAGCGGTCAGCTCTAACCCATTTGCTGCAGCAGGAAGTACAGAACGCCGGCCAGCACGGCGGTTGCCGGCACCGTGATGATCCATGCGGCGATAATCGTCATGAAGTGGGACCTGCGCACCAGCTTGCGGTAGACGATTTCATCTTCGCTGCGCTCATCAGCCTGAATTTTTGCTATCCCTGCATTGCCGGCCTTGCGGGCCAGATAGGTGCGTCGGCGGCTTGAATGCGTTGTGTAGTATTCGCGCAGGAAACCAACGCCAAACACCCCGCCGACCGCTATGTGGGTGGAACTGACCGGCAGCCCGAACCCCGAGGCAATCAACACGGTGATGGCGGCAGAAAGAGCCACGCAGAACGCCCGCATCGGATTCATCTTGGTGATTTGCTCGCCAACCATCCTGATAAGTTTCGGTCCATACAGAAACAGCCCGAGGCTGATGCCGAAGGCGCCGATCATCATCACCCACAACGGAATGCCAACCTTTGCGTCAACCGATCCTGACTGGATTGTATGCAGGATGGCCGCTAGCGGGCCAACTGCGTTGGCAACGTCATTGGCACCGTGAGCAAACGACAACAGCATGGCGGAAAAGATCAGCGGGATATGAAAAAGTTTTCGCAAGGACTGGTTGCGGTTTTCCATACCTTGCGACTGCGCCCTGATTATCGGCCGCAGGACCAGTATGGACGCGCCGAACACCGCAATGCCGAGCATTGCGACAGTAGCTAAATCCGGTTTCCATACTTTTTTGAGGCCTTTCATAACCAGGTAACAGGTGAAGGCAGCAAGCATTATGGAGACAAGCATCGGCACCCATTTCCGCGCCGCGGCAATCTTGTCTTCCTGGTAGATGATGTTGGATTTTATGAACCACAAAAACAGCGCGGCAATACCGCCGCCCATCAGGGGCGAAATTACCCAACTCGCTGCAATCGCGCCCATTACACCCCAGTTCACCACGCTGAAACCTGCCGCGGCAATGCCGGCCCCCATCACGCCGCCAACCACTGAATGGGTTGTGGACACCGGCGCGCCGAGCCAGGTCGCCAGGTTGACCCACATGGCACATGACAGCAGCGCCGCCATCATGGCCCACACGAAGGTGTTGGCATCGGCCACCTGTTTGGGATCAACAATGCCCTTGGAGATGGTTGAAACAACGTCGCCACCGG
>JABDRA010000448.1 GCA_013041995.1 Anderseniella sp.
GTGACATCGGTTCCGCCCCCTTTGGTTTTGACAAAAGTGGCGGTCAGGTTGGTCGAATTCAAACTGACATCGTCTTGTCGGGCCCGGACATTGCCTTTAAATTCAGCCTTGTTCTCGCTCTCGGAAAGCTCCATCTGATCGGATTCGATGTTGACCTTGCTTTTCTTTTTCTGGGCTTCAACAGGCAGCGCGGCAAGACTTGCCGCCATCACGATCAGCGCAACAGCAATACCGGCCTTGTTGAGTGTCCTGGTCAGTTTCATTGTTGCAGATTTCCTTTTGAACTGGATGTCTCCACCTGAACGGCAGGCGTGCCGGTTTTCGTCCCTGCAGAATTGAATATCGCACGAACCCGCGATTTGAAAGTCACGTGTTCGCCGTTGTTGGTAACATCGACACCGGTGGACCTGATCACCCCGCCCTCCATGACCACGACTATCTCGGCCTGTGAGGTCAACGCCTTCTGCTTCACGTCAATGTCTGCGGTGTCCATATTGGCGGTGAACGAGTCTGTAAGTTTGATGGTCACATCACCCGACAGGCGCAGGGACTTGTCCTTGGAGTTGAACAGACCGGTATTGGCGGTCACGTCCATGGCGCGCCCGTCCGTGCGTCTGAGCAGGCCCGTGACCTGGCGCATGTGAACAAGGTTTGGCTGTTCCTTGTCCTGGTTGGCTTCAACGGCGGCAATTTTGTAGGGCTGCTGGTCATTGTCGAAGCCGGCAACTTCGGAACCCTGAACAGCAAACCGTTCCTGCTCCGATGCCTGTTTCGGCGTCGCTACCGGTTCGGCAGGCTGGGGAGCAGTGGCGGTTTCGATATCAAATCCCGACGCCTGGATCAGGAAAACCCCGAACACCCCTGCAGCAGCAAGGACGAACAGCCATACCATGATCGCAGGCCCGCGCCGCCTGCGTCTGATGGTTGGTCGTGCTCTAGATATCATTGCCGTTTTCTCCCCCTTTCATCCGGATCATACCGGACAGGACAGGGTCTGTCGTGCGTTTTGCCCGGAAAATCTTGCCGAATAAAGGCGGACGCAACCGGGCCTGCCTCACGAGTGGGCAAAAATGTCCTCGTTTGGCCAACCGGCAAGGTCGAGACCGGCACGTGTCGGCAGGAAGTCAAAACACGCCTGGGCAAGTTCTGCACGCTCTTCGCGCTTCAGCATCTGGTCCAGCCTGACCTTGAGTTCATGTAGGTAAATGACGTCAAGTGCCGCATACTGCTTCTGGGCGTCGGACAAAACCGGTGTGCCCCAGTCGGAGCTTTGTTGCTGCTTGGACATTTCAATGCCCAGCATTTCGCGCACCAGGTCCTTCAGGCCATGCCTGTCGGTATAGGTGCGTGCCAGCCGCGACGCGATCTTGGTGCAATAGACAGGGGACGTATCCACGCCCAGATAGGCCTTCAGCATGCCCACATCAAAGCGCGCATAGTGGAAGATCTTGGTGACGTTGGCATCCTCCATCAGCGCTTTCAGACGCGGCGCATGATAGGTTTTACGATCAAGCTGCACGAGATGAGCATCATCATCTCCGGCTGACAGCTGCACCACGCACAGCTTGTCACGGTTGGCGAGCAATCCCATGGTTTCGGTGTCAACGGCCACACTTGATCCGAAATCCAGTCCGTCGGGCAGATCGCCCTGATGAATTCTGACTGCCATTTTTGCTTTGTGCCTTGCTTGTCTGAACGCGATTTATCAATGGGCTATAACACAAGCCGTCTTATTGGCAACACCTGGGTGATGGCGTCAGGCTGTGGTCAGGCCGGGAAGACCGATCCTGGCGCGGCCTTCATCGGACTTCAGGGAAAAGTCCTGTCCGGCAAACTCGTCAGCACCCTCCGTGCACAGCCACACAATCGCCTTGCCGACCCAGTCGGCCGGAATGTGGGCCGATGGGTCCAGCTGGCTCACCGGATTGATGCCCGATGCCTTGATGGATACCTGCATATCCGTTGCCACGGTGCCGGGGCTAAGACCTACGACGCGAATACCCTTGCCGGCATATTCCTTGTCTGCGCACCGCGTCAGCATCGCTGCTGCCGCCTTGGACGAACAATAGTGGCTCCAGCCCTCCATGGGCCCGTAAGCCGCACCTGAGGAAATATTGATGATGGTGCCGCTGCCTTGCGCCTCCATTTCCGGGATGGCCGCGTGCAAACCGAAAAACACACCCTTGTAGTTCACATCGGCCACTTTCGCCCACTCATCGGGGTCGGCGTCGGCCAGCCGTGAAATCGGATCGATCAGTCCGGCATTGTTGACCAGAATATCCACCCGGCCGAATTCCCGTTTGCATTTGGCCACCATGGCGGCCACTTGCGGGTAATCGCTCACATCGCAGGTGATGGTTTCTGCAGTTTTGCCGCCGCTGCGAATGTCATCTGCGACCTGTTCGATTTCAGATGATGTACGTGCTGCCAGCAGCACCGAGACTCCCTCAGCAGCAAGCTGCCTTGCTGCGGCTGCGCCGATGCCACGGCTGGCGCCGGTTACGATAGCGGCTTTTCCACTCAGTGTGCTGGTCATGAAAGCGGCTCCCTTGTGCTGGTTTGATTGCGCTCGCCGGTATCGGTAACAGATGCCGGGACCGCCAGCGCCGTCAGCGTGAGCAGGTCAATCGATCCGGCAATACAATCTGGATTTTTGGTGCCCAGGAGAAGACTCGAACTTCCACTTCCTTTCGGAAACTAGCACCTGAAGCTAGCGCGTCTACCAATTCCGCCACCTGGGCCCAAACACGGCTTTTCTGAACTTGAAAGCCATCAGGCAGGCGCACTCATAGTTGGACCCAAGGCGGCTTGTCAACCGGCGTCTTGTGCAATTCCTCGCCGCTGGCAGATTAAGTGTGCCATGATGAATTTCAGGTTGTGGCATCAAGGCTCTTTAAAAGCCCGCACCTGATGGTTAAAACCCACACAACCGAGCACTGGCGCACAGGCTTATTCATATCTGTTTCAAAGGCGAATTGAACCGACATGACCGCATCTTCAAAACTCGTGACAATCATTGGCGGCTCAGGTTTTCTTGGCCGCCACATCACCCGTGCCCTGGCGCGTCAGGGTCACCGAATTCGTATCGCAGTCAGGCGGCCTGATCTTGCCGGGCATGTGCAGCCGCTCGGGACGCCGGGCCAGATCATGCCGGTGCAGGCAAATCTGCGCTATCCTGAATCGATCGAGGCAGCGTGTGCCGGGTCCGATGTGGTGATCAACCTGGTTGGCGTGCTGTTCTCGTCGGGCGGCCAGACATTTTCAACCCTGCATGCTCATGGCGCCCGGGTTGCGGCGCGCGCGGCAAAGAACGCCGGTGCTGCACAATTCATTCAAATGTCGGCAATCGGTGCCGACGAGAATTCCGCATCCGAATATGCGCGCACCAAGGCAGAAGGCGAGGCGGCAGCGCGCGAGGAATTCCCCGGCGCAACAATCATCAGACCGTCAATTGTATTCGGCCCGGAGGATAATTTCTTCAACCAGTTTGCCGCCATGGCGCGGTTTTCCCCGATCCTGCCGCTGATAGGTGGCGGCGAGACCAGGTTCCAGCCGGTGTTTGTCGGCGATGTTGCCGAGGCCATCGCGACGTTGGTTGCAAACGGCAACGGCAACGGAAAAACCTGGGAATTGGGCGGACCCGCGCAACGCAGCTTCAGGGAACTGCTGGAGTATGTGGTTGAAGTGACCGGTCGCAAGCGCCTGCTGGTGCCGATACCGTTTGCTCTTGCCGGCATCATGGGCACCATTATGGGCCTGCTGCCCAATCCGGTGCTGACAGCCGATCAGGTCAACCTGCTGAAATCGGACAATGTGGTGTCAGATGCCGCCATTGCCGAAGGCCGCACGCTGGAAGGTCTTGGTATTGAGCCGGAGCCGATTGAAACCATTGTGCCGGAATATCTGTATCGCTACCGCAAGGCCGGCCAGTTCACCGCTCCTGTTATCTGATGCCGGCCGGCCGCCTTGCAGGTTTCCTGCTGGGGTCGGTATTGCTGTCATCAGGCGCAGGCGCGCAAGGCCTGCAACCAGTTGATCTTGAACTGGTTCTCGCGGTGGACACCTCCACCAGCGTGGACCAGCGCGAATTTGCCTTGCAGTCGCAAGGTCTGGCCGAAGCCTTCCTGCATGTGGATGTGGTTGCCGCCATTCGCTTTGCCGGCACCCAGGGCGTTGCCGTTACTCTGGTACACTGGGCGGGTGAAGCCCGGCAGGCGACTGTGGTTGACTGGCATGTGGTGCGCGATGGCCGCACCGCTGCAGAATTGTCAGCGAAAATTGCCGCATCATCGAGGACTATCAGAGGCTTGACCGATATTGCCGGCGCCATCGGGTTTTCGGTCAATTCCATCGAGGCAAACAAGTATCTTGGTGCACGCCGGGTCATTGATATTTCAGGTGACGGATCAAGCGATGCCCGCAGGTCCGAAGCAGCACGTGATGCCGCCAATTCTCGCGGCGTCACCATCAATGGTCTGGTGATCCATAACAAGGACATTGATCTTGGTGAACTGGCTAATATCGACCTTCGCGAGCACTACGCCAATCATGTCATTGGCGGGCCCGGTTCGTTCATGATGACGGCGAAAAACTTTGACGACTTTCGCACAGCCATCCGCGTCAAGCTGGTGCGGGAAATCACCGGGCCGGTGTCAGCCGCAATTGACTGAGTTTTCGGGTTAGCCGCTTGCACCTGCAAAGAACCCGGTATGAACGAGATACAACAGCCCGGCGCCCAGAATCAGCCGGTAGATCACGAATATGGTCAGTGAATACCGCTTGACGATCGCCATCAGGAACCAGATGGCGGCGAGCGCGGTAAAGAAGGTCAGGATACCGGTCAATATGGCATCACCGGAAATGGTGGCTCCGTCCGATATCGCTTCACCCAGCACCAGCACGCCGGCACCGGCAATGGCCGGAATGCCGACGAGGAAAGAAAACCGGGCCGCTTCAGACCGCTGAAAACCCAACATCCGCGCTGCAGTCATGGTTATGCCGGAGCGGCTGGTGCCTGGAATGATGGCAAAGGCCTGCGCCAGTCCGATGATCAGGGCCGGCATGAAGGTCATGTCCTCCATGGCCTTGACGTGTTTGCCGAGCCGGTCCGCGACATACATCAAAAGACCGAAGATAATAGCGTTCCAGGCGACGATTTCCGGTCCGCGCACCGCATCAATCATACCGGTTTTCTTGACGAACAGGCCAAATGCCACCGCGGGGATGGTTGCAACGATAATCAGCAGACCGAGACGGCCATGGTCGGTCATGCGGCCGCGCAGCAGGTTCAGCCCGCCCACAGTGAGGGCCAGGACATCTCGCCAGAAATAGGTGATCACGGCCAGGAATGAGCCCATGTGAACCATCACATCGACAATAAGGCCCTGATCCTTCCACCCGGTCAGTGCAGGAACCAGTATCAGATGGCCTGAAGATGAAATTGGTAGAAACTCGGTTATTCCCTGTATGATGGCCAGTACGATGATCTGTTCCAGAAACATGCAGTTGATCCCTGTTGATGTTGCGCTAGCGCTGGCCACAACTTAGCTTTAGTAACATAATAATTCTATGGTGCGAATCGCTCGTAACCGGTTCGGCTTTTGGCTCTCATATCAGACTTTTTGGTGACCGCGCTATGGTGCGTCTTTTGCATTTTTCTCTCGATCCCTTTTCGCGGCGTGTCAGGTTATCGCTTGCCGAAATGGGACTGGCGGCTGAACTGAACGAGGAACGCCCCTGGGAGATGCGCGACGCCTTTCTCGACATGAACCCGTCCGGCACCTTGCCGGTTCTGATTGATCAGGACGGCACGGTATGCGCCGGCGTTGAAGCCGTTGGCGGGTATCTGGACGAGCAATGGCCGCTTGAAACCGGTTCCTTGTGGGGAACCAACCCTGTGGTGCGCGCCGAAGTGCGCAGGCTGGTGGCCTGGTTTGACGGCAAGTTTCATCACGAGGTCACATCGCCCCTGCTTATGGAAAAGGTGGTGCGCCGGTTCGTTTCTGCATCGCAAGGTGGCGGTGCGCCGAAAATGACCCGGGTGCGCTCGGCGCTGGAGGCGCTGCGCACCCATCTGGCCTATATCAACGCACTGGCGCAGGCCCGCAACCTGCTGGTCGGCGACGACCTGACCGTGGCAGACCTGGCCGCAGCATCGCATTTGTCGGTGGCCGATTATCTTGGTGATATCTCGTGGGATGACGTGCCGGATGCCAAGGCCTGGTATCAGCGCATCAAGTCCAGGCCGTCCTTCCGCTCGTTGCTGGCAGATCAGGTGCGCGGCATGCCGCCATCATCACAGTACTCCGAGCTCGACTTCTGATAGTCTCGCTGCATGGCTGAGCCCATTGAAACACAATTGAGGCAGCGTGCCGGTGACCTCGGATTTTGCGAACTGCGCATTACCCGGGCCAGCCTGCCTGCCGAAACTGGCAGGCGGCTACATGAGGCAGTCGGCGACGGTTTTCACGCCAGTATGGGCTGGCTGCAGACCACACTGGACAGGCGCATCTCTCCTGATGCCATGTGGGCCGACGCCAGAAGCTGCATCATGCTGGCCATGTCCTACACGCCCGAAATGGATGTCATGGCGCGTCTGGAAGACCGCTCAACCGGCGTGATTTCAACCTATGCGCTGGGCCGTGACTATCATGATGTCATCAAGGGCAGGCTGAAAACACTTGCCGGGTGGCTTGCAGTACAAACCGGACAGGACGTGAAAGTGTTTGTCGATACAGCGCCTTTGATGGAAAAACCGCTGGCCCAGCGAGCCGGGCTCGGATGGCAGGGCAAGCACACAAATCTCGTGTCGCGTGAACACGGGTCATGGGTTTTTCTCGGCGCCATCCTGTCTGCGGCAGACCTCACGCTGGACGAAGCCGAAGTGGATCATTGCGGGTCCTGCACCTCATGCCTCGATATATGCCCGACCAGGGCGTTTCCGGCACCCTACCGGCTTGATGCACGGCGCTGCATTTCCTATCTCACCATCGAGCACAAGGGCCATATCGACCTTGAATTTCGCAAAGCCATGGGTAATCGCATCTATGGGTGCGATGATTGCCTTGCCGTATGCCCGTGGAACAAGTTTGCCGGTGACGCGCGCGAGGCAAAGCTGGCTGCGCGGGCTGACCTTGTCTCGCCGCGGCTCGACGATCTGTCAGCACTGGACGACCAGGGGTTCAGGACCCTGTTTTCCGGGTCACCGGTCAAGCGCATCGGGCGCGACCGTTTCGTGCGCAATGTCATGATTGCAGTTGGCAATTCCGGCAAAGCCGGCCTTGTACCCAGTGCCATGGACCTGCTGGACGACGGGTCCGCGCAAGTCAGGGCCATGGCCATATGGGCTTTGTCCAGGCTGCTGCCGCAAGAAGAGTTTGCACAACTGGCCACGGCCCGCCGTGACAATGAGCCTGATGAAGACGTTAAAAGGGAATGGGATGTCTGAAAAACCTGATCATCTGCTGTGCTTTGGTTTTGGGTTTTCAGCCCGCGCCTTGGCACAGGCCCTGCCGCGCGACCAGTGGGTCATCACAGGCACCAGCAGGTCCGTTGAAGGCTGCGAAAAGATCACCCAGCTCGGGTTTGATGCAGCACAGTTCAATGATGACACGCCGCTCGATACCTCATTGTTGGACGGTGTTACGC
>JABDRA010000449.1 GCA_013041995.1 Anderseniella sp.
GAACTGCCCTTTTCACTGCCGGTGATGGGGAGATCGGGATGAAATTCCAGAATTGCGGTTCCAAGCATCAGCTTCAAAGGTTTGGCCCGCCGTGCAATCCGCACATTGGCGCTTAACGTCACAGGCGTAGAATCCAGCGTTATCTTCTCGCTACTTGGAATACCCGACAAAAATTTGCGAAATCGGGCGAGCAGCGAAGGCTTCGCCGCTCCCTCTGGAGAGCTCATCTTGCCTACTGTCTCGGCTTCGATGCTCTCGGTCATAGGCTTGGCGCGTTGTTGCACTCTATGATCTTCATCGGTGTCCCTTCCCGCTCAATCCTCAAATAAACATGCATTCCCGAGGTCCAGAAATACCAGGCAATGGTGCGATAGAAATCAACCTGACGCGTGACAATTTCAGGCGTAATAAGCCGATCATGCGGAAACAAACCGGTCTTTGCCCGCTGGACTCGGTCCTTGTATATCTGGTCAGCTGACGGAAGAATGAATTCAAATACAAAACGGGTGCGCCAGTCGGTTCCGAAAAACCAGGCTTTTGTCGGCGGTATCCGGATCCGATTGAAATCCATTTTCAGAGTGTCATAGTCGCTCAGCCATTCATCATCCAACACCGTCAACGCCTCGTCATGCCCCTTGAACGGTGCGCCAAGATGAATCTCGCGTGGCCTGAACGTCAGCGCTTGCATCCGCCACCAATTGGGCATGGACAGATCAACATAGCCTTCATACGGCCAGCCGCGCATCTTGCTTACAAGGGTACTCTTGCCCGAACCCGGCGGACCGGTAATCAGGAACTGGCGAAACTTGGGTTCTTCCGGAAACTGTATTCCATGAATATCCTGCAATTCTTCGATTGGCGCCAGGATCAGATCTTCAACAGCAATCATCGTGTCGGCCTATTGCAGCAATGAAACGTATACATCGCTTAAGTTTCACATCACCGTATGCAGCATGCAAGTTGAATGGCAAAGCGATCAAGAGGTGGTCCGTCGAGCGATAGCCTTCGGTCTCATCAATCTCTTCTTTCTCGCTTCCTGATGGCGGTGCTCTGCGAGGTCGATCATCACTTGCTGGCATCCGCGTTCGGTTTCTTTATTCTTCGGCCGGCGTTGCGTGTAGCTTCCGTCAGAATTCATCTCCCAGACGTTACGCTGGTCATTCAACTGCACATCCAGATACTCGCGCAGCCGTTCGACCAGCACCTCATCCTCGATCGGCGCAATGACTTCCGCGCGGCTCTTAAGATTGCGCATCATCAGGTCAGCAGATCCGATATAATACTCCTCATCGCCACCATTTCGGAAATAATAGATACGGGCGTGCTCGAGAAACCGCCCAACCACGCTGATGACCGTAATGTTTTCCGACAGACCAGGGATGCCTGGCCGCAAGCGACAGGTGTCGCGAACTATCAACTGAATTTTCACACCCACACGTGACGCACGATAGAGCGCTTCGGTGATGTCCGGGTCTTCCAGTGCATTTGTCTTCAGCCGTATCAGACCGCGCGAACGGCTGGAGCTTTTGGAAATCTCCCGATCAATCTTATAGAGGATTTGTTCCTTCATGTTGCGTGGTGATACCAGGATCTTCTTGTAGCGCCGCAACGGCTGACAGCCGGACGTCAGGAAATTGAAAAAGTTACCAAGGTCCGAACCGATTTCTTCGTCACAGGTCAGCAATCCGAAATCCACGTACATCCGCGCGGTGCCGGCATGGTAGTTTCCCGTGCCGATATGAGCATAGTGGCGCAGACCATTGAAGTCCCGGCGGATCACAAGGACGAGCTTGGAATGGGTCTTGAGGCCAACAATGCCATAGGTGACGTGAATTCCGGCTTCTTCCAGGCGGGTTGCCCAGTTAATATTGGCAGCCTCATCAAAACGTGCCTTGAGTTCGACTGCTACGGCAACCTGCTTGCCGTTTTGGGCTGCCTCAATCAGATAATCGACAATGCCGGTTCCTTCCGTGGTGCGATAAAGCGTCATTTTGATCGCCATCACCTTGGGGTCGCGGCACGCTTCGCGAACGAAACGCACTACCGAGGTGTTGAATGATTCATAAGGATGCTGGAGCAGGAACGGTCCCTTGTTGCGAATGGCGTGAAAGATGTTTTGCTCGCCGTCGAGGTCCATATTGTCGATGGGGTGATGATCCGGGTCATGCAACTCGGCGACCTTGTTTGATGCAATCTCGAACAGATCCCGCATGCCAAGCATGACGTCACCTTCAAAGACGTCTTCGTCCTCATCCAGACCGAGCTCGGCAGCGAGCATACCGCGATGTATGGGTTCGATGCCGGCGGACGTCTCAAGCCGCACGATCGGGGCAAACTTCCGATCCCGGACCTCGCTTTCAATCATCTCAAGCAGATCATCAGCGGCATCCTCTTCACGTTCCGTGTTGGCATTGCGGGTGACCCTGAACACCTCGCAGGTCATGACATCAACGTCCGGAAACAACACATCAAGGTTGTTGGCCATAACGTCTTCAAGCAGAACAAACTTGTTCGTCGAGCCAACGCGAACGAACCTGGGAACCGTATTGCCGGTCGGCACCTTGACGCGAGCCATAATAGGCGCCGCCTCGCCCGCCACACGCAACGTTACAAGCAGGTTCAATGAAAGGTTTGAGATGTGCGGGAACGGGTGGGACGGGTCCATGGCCAACGGCGTCACCAACGGGTAGATGTTTTGCAGGTAGTAGGCTCGCACGCCGGCCTGCTCTTCTTCCAGGAGATCTGTATAGTCGGAAATCGAAATTTTATGCTTCAGCAACTGTTCCTTCAGTTCCAGGAAAATGCCATTGGCTCTGGACTGGATATCGCGAACCAGTGCGATGCTGTCCCGGATCTGATCGCGGGGGCTGCGGCCATCGACGGTAAGCTCGTGGATGCCGGCACCAACCTGTTGTTTAAGGCCGCCGATGCGTTTCATGAAAAACTCATCCATATTGCCGCCGACGATAGCCAGGAATTTTACGCGTTCCAGCAGCGGCGTACGGCTATCTTCAGCCTCGTGCAGCACGCGCTTGTTGAACTCGAGCCAGGTAAGTTCACGATTGAGATAAAGCTCGGGCGCCTTCAGGTTTTTGCCTGTTTCAGCTTCCGAGAGCGCGGCTTTGTCAGCAGCCTCTTTGGCTTTGAGTGCAGCGCGCTCGGCGTCGGCTTTCGAGACTGCGGCAGCGTGAGCGGCTGAGGCGGTTATTTCCAGCCTCTCGGCAGCCTTTGCCGACGCCCTGGTGTCATCAACCGCTGCCTGCGTCTCCTTGCGCGCATTGTCAACAGTGGCCTTGGTCCGAGCCAATGTCTGTCCGGTTCGTTCTTTCGGGCCACGAACTGCGGATTCTGCCTTTTTTGCTGCCAGCTCGGTACGCT
>JABDRA010000465.1 GCA_013041995.1 Anderseniella sp.
CAACGTTCGAGCTGGTTGGCGGGACCCTTCGCGATCTCACACCCATCGTCGCAGTCATCGCTTTCTTTCAGTTTGTTGTGCTGCGCCAACCAATTCAGAACTTTGCAGACATTGCGGTCGGTTTTCTGTTTGTCATAGCAGGGCTTGCCATCTTTATCAGAGGCCTTGAAATGGCCCTGTTCCCGCTTGGTGAGACGCTGGCCAACGCATTTGCCAGGAAAGGTTCGTTATTCTGGTTGTTGAGCTTCGCATTCGGACTGGGGTTCGGCACGACCGTGGCCGAGCCGGCATTGATTGCAGTGAGCGAGGAGGCAGCACGGGTCATGGCCTCGGCAGGCTTCATCGCTACCGGAGAGACATATCACGCCCAGGCCTTACGTTTGACTGTTGCCATCTCAGTCGGCACTTCCCTGGTTATCGGTGTCCTGCGCACCCTCAAAGGCTGGCCTATCCAGCACCTGATTATCACAGGATATCTCTTGGTCGGGCTCCTGACCATGATTGCACCGGAAGAGATCGTCGGCATTGCTTACGACAGCGGCGGCGTCACCACTTCCACTATTACGGTACCGCTGGTGACGGCTCTCGGTGTTGGACTTGCGAGCACCATCAAGGGTCGTAACCCAATGATCGACGGCTTTGGATTAATAGCTTTTGCCAGCGTAATGCCAATTATTTTTGTTCTTATCTTCGGTGTGGTGATCAGCGCATGATAACAGGGGTTTTTCGAGATTTAGCTGAAACGATCCTGTTCACGCTCGGCGATGTCGTGCCAATTGCGCTGATCCTTTTGGGTTTTCAGATAGGAGTGTTGCGCCAGCGAATTCCAAACCTGCGCCGGGTGCTCATCGGCTGCGCCTACGTCGTGCTTGGCCTGGGCTTTTTCCTGTTTGGACTTGAGCGGGCACTGTTTCCGCTTGGCAAGGAAATGGCGCGGCAACTGACAGATGCTTCTTTTATTGCAGGACAAGCCGGTGGCGGTGAATTGAGTTGGCATGACTATTACTGGGTTTACCTCTTTTCTTTTTCAATAGGGTTTTCGACGACAATTGCCGAGCCCTCGCTGATCGCTGTTGCGCTCAAAGCGAGCGATGTCTCGGGCGGGGCAGTCGGAGCCCGCGGTTTACGTCTGTCGGTTGCCTTCGGAGTGGCGCTCAGCCTCGCAGTTGGCACACTGCGCATCGTAACGGGGACACCGCTCTATCTTTTCATGGTCATAGGCTATGCAATAGTAGTCATTCAAACACTGTTTGCATCACCCAAAATCATACCGCTTGCCTATGATTCCGGCGGCGTCACGACATCTACGGTGACAGTGCCTCTGGTTACTGCTCTCGGGCTCGGTTTGGCGTCAAACGTGCCGGGCCGCAGTGCGTTGCTTGACGGCTTTGGTCTGATTGCCCTTGCAAGCCTGTTTCCCATGATCACCGTCATGGCCTATGCGCAAATCAGCGACTGGTTGGCCGTCCGGGCCAACAATCCCAAACCCAAGTCAAAACGTCTGCATGGAGGACCCGATCAATGAAATTCAAACTAATCGTCGTCATGGCCGAGGACACCTTGACCGACCAAGCAATCGAAACTGCCCGCGCCCATGGGGCAACCGGGTGCACTGTTATCACAAGCGCCCGCGGTGAGGGCCTAAATCCGACCCATACCTTTCTGGGGCTGACGGTTGCCGATCAGCGCGACATGATACTTTTCCTGGTTGAGGAGCATCTTAGTCGCAAAATTCTCGAGGCGGTCAGCTCGACGTGCGATTTTGACGTCAATCCGGGGACAGGTGTCGCCTTTCAAATTGACATCGAAGACGCGATCGGCTTGCGGGGCCAAATCGAAAACATCCAGCAGGAAATCAGCAAGGAGGATTTGTAATGGAAACTCCATTCGTCAGGGTTGCGGACATGATGCAAACCTCGTTGCACTTTGTCAGTGGTGTGGCCAGCGTACAAGATGCGATTGAAGCGATGAAACAGCACAAGGTCAGTTCGCTGGTGATCGAGCACCGTCATGATGGTGATGAATATGGCTTGCTGACGGTTTACGACATCGCGGCCAAAGTCGTCGCCATAAACCGATCAACCGAGCGAACCAGCGTCTACGAAATAATGACAAAGCCGGCGCTGACACTCAGCAGCAACATGAATGTGAAATACGCCATACGACTGCTGGCTCGACTGGAGTTGACCAGAACGCTGGTCGTTGGTGATGATGGAGTGCTGGGACTGGTTACCCTGCGTGACCTGGTGCTGAGTTATTCAGGTGGGGACTGATCAATCCTCGCAATAGGGACTTACACCAAAGGAACCAGAGCGAGATGAGGTTAGATTGGATCCTTTGGATTCAATCACTTTCGGGGCGATCGGGCGCCGCACCCCGACCAGCAGCATATGCTGAATCCCCGATTCAGGCACCAGCGCCCTCTGCCTTGGCAGGCCCGCTGCGTGGACCGAAATTACCCCTTCGTCATTGCTTGATCTACATCAAAGAAACAAATGCGCCGGCAGCATACCGTTTCAGCATCGCAAGATCCTCAAAGAAAGGATCGGTTCGACACCACTCAAATGTTGGGGAGATTTCCGCACATAAGGTTTGACGCCGTACCGGCTCCGGACGTGGCAGGAGCCGGACGGCTGTTCCACGGAATAACAATTCTTGTGGTTTCCGACATGTGCGGTTGAATTCGGGAAAGATAGCAATATGCCGCAGATAGTCGAAATAACTGGAATTGGCCCGGCCTTGGCGGCGGCTTGCGCTGAGGCTGGATTTTCACGTGTCGATGAAATCGCCGGCGCTGCGCCGGCCGAACTGGCGACCGTGCCCGGAATTGGCGAAATGCGTGCCGTAATTCTGATCAACGCAGCCCAGTCATTATTGAATGGTGCAGGAGAACCAAAGGCGGAAGACACAAAACGCATGAAGGCCGAAAAGAGCAAAAAGAGCAAAAAGAGCAAAAAGAAAGCCAAAGCCGAAAAGCCCAAAAAAGGTAAGAAAAAACGAAAAAAGAATAAGCAGAAAAATAAAAAGAAAAACGGCAAAGGCAAAAACAACTCAAAGAAAACCAACTCGAAATCCGGAAAGAAAAAGTAGTTCTCACTCATCTTGATGTCAGGCGATGAATGCTCTTTGGCATTTTTGCCGACTACCAGAAGCACGGCTGAAAACGGGAGATATAGCCAATGGCAGGAAGCAATCCGTTTGCAAGTTTGTTCGGACGCTCGCCGTTCAAGCCTATGCAAGAACATATGAAAACAGTGAAGAAATGCGTTGCGCAGGTAACCCATATTTTCGAAGCACTGTGCGAGGGCGACCAGGAAAAGGTTGAAGCCGTAAAGGAGCGGATATTCGAGCTCGAAAACGAGGCGGATGCCATAAAGAACGAACTGCGCGCTCACCTCCCCAAGTCTCTGTTCATGCCTGTCGACCGGCGCGACCTGCTGGAGGTCCTCGATCTTCAGGACTCGATCGCCGATACCGCGCAAGACATTGCCGGCCTGCTTGTCGAACGCAAGATGGAGGTCGTCGAGGGCATGCAGGAGCCATTGCTCAACCTGGTACGGCGATGTGTCGATGCCTGTAATCACGCGGCAAAAATTATCGATCGCCTCGATGAACTGGTGGAAACCGGTTTCCGCGGGCGCGAGTCCGATGCCGTGCTCGAGATGGTCGAGCAATTGAACAGGATTGAATCCGACACCGACCAGATGGGGCTGGAACTGGCACGCAGCCTGTTTGCTCGCGAAGACGAAATGAAGCCTGTGTCTGTCATGTTCTGGTACGACCTGATCATCATGATCGGCGACCTGGCCGACTATGCTGAAAAGGTTGGTAATCGCCTGCGGCTGTTGCTGGCGCGTTGAGATTTGGAGGACTAAAAGATGGAAATAATCCAGACGCATGGCACGCTGTTTCTCGTCCTTGCAGTGGTTTTCGGCCTCTATATGACATGGGGGATTGGCGCAAACGATGTGGCAAATGTCATGGGCACGTCGGTTGGCTCCGGCGCAATTACGGTCAAAACGGCAATCATCATTGCCGCTGTCTTCGAGTTCGGAGGCGCAGCACTTGCCGGCGGACATGTCACCAGGACCATCCGCAAGGGGATCATAGACCCCTCATCCATTACTCAGAATCCCGAAGTTCTGCTATTTGGCATGCTGGCTGCCCTATTGGCGGCCGCAGTCTGGCTGATGATTGCATCGTCACGAGGCTGGCCAGTGTCAACGACGCACTCGATTGTCGGTGCCGTGGTCGGTTTCGCCATCGCAGCGATCGGTCTTGAAGCTGTTGAATGGGGCAAGATCAGCCAGATCGTTGCCAGCTGGGTAGTCTCGCCGCTTCTTGGCGGCGCAATATCCTTTGTCCTGATGTTGAGTATTCGAAGGTTTATCCTTAACGCATCGCATCCGTTCGAAGCAGCCAAGCGTTGGGGGCCCGTGTACGTTTTCCTGGTCGGTTTCATCATATCGCTGGTAACAATTTTCAAAGGCTTGAAGCACCTCAACATTGAGCTCGGTGGTCCTGCCAGTTTTGGGGTCGCTGCGGTGATAGGTTTAGGTATCGCAGTCATCGGCTATGTGCTCATCAACAGGGTCAAGGTCGACAAGGAGGCGGAAAAGGATTTCCACTATGCCAGTGTGGAGAAAGTGTTCGTCCCGATGATGCTGTTCACAGCATGCGGCATGGCCTTCGCTCACGGCTCCAACGACGTCGCCAACGGCGTTGGCCCGATGGCCGCTGTTGTCAGCCTGGTTCAGTCAGGCGGCGAAGTCACGCAAAAGTCAGAGTTGCCGTTATGGATTCTGTTGGTTGGCGGCTTTGGCATCGTGGTTGGCCTTGCCACCTACGGCTATAAAGTGATGCAGACCATTGGCACCAAGATCACTGAACTGACGCCGACGCGAGCGTTCTGTGCAACCATGGCGGCAGCGATAACCGTTGTGTTGGCTTCACGTACAGGAATGCCCGTATCTACCACACATATCGCGGTCGGCGGCGTTGTCGGCGTCGGCATGGCCCGGGGAATAGGCGCAATTGATCTGCGTGTGATCAGCGGCATTGTGATGTCCTGGATAATAACCCTGCCGGTTGGCGGTGTGCTGGCTGCCCTGTTTTACTACACGCTCCGCGGCATGTTTGCGGGCTGAGTGGAAGATTGCACCAAGCGATCTCGAACGCCGTTGTGCTTCCGCTGAAACGCGGAAGTACTATTTTTTCTGCAGATCTGCGGCAACTGCATCCTTAAGGAACGCCAACGCCGCCTCGGGGACAAATTCCAGCGGTGTTACCTGGCCTTCGGACATAACCATTGCGGCCAGCCGGTGCATATGGGCCGAATACACTATGTGATGGCCTTCGATACCGCCAACATTGAGCCACAGTGTATCTTCATCCGATTGCGGTGTATGACCAACAATCAAAGGCGCGTGTTTGGGGAGATTTAGCGTTCGGCGAAATCGCTTGACGCTTCCTTTTGAATAGCCCGTTGGCCGATTTCCCTGGCGCAACCGGTTCCATACCAGTTCGGACTGGATACCCGGATAACGCCGAATATTGATCAGCACATTGAGATTGACCTTGGAGCGCACAGGCGCTCCATGACAGGCAGCGAAATCATCGCCCTGAACAACGA
>JABDRA010000467.1 GCA_013041995.1 Anderseniella sp.
GGGCCTATGTGCATGATCCCGACGGCAACAATATCGAGGCGGTTAATCATGGCCCCGTGACCCGCAGCGTAGAGGCAGTCATTCGAACGCCAGCAAGCGGTGGATAGGGTATGGCTGATCTAAAACGCCCAAGGCAAGCCATGCCAGGCATCGTATGTGACGCTCTGAGAAATCACGATTTAGAGCAAGCCTACAGAGATCGCCCTCCCTACCAGCGCAACGATTATCTTTGGTGGATCAACGACGCAAAGCGTGATGAGACCAAGGAACGGCGCCTCGCAAAAATGCTGGAAGAGTTGCGTCAAGGGCAGGGGTATATGGGCATGAAGTGGAACAGCTAACGGCGTGTCAAGATTTTTGAACTTGCTTTGGCCTTCGCAGGGTGGCAGCCAAAAAACGGACACTGCGAAGATGGCGGTTTGTCAGGCCGAGCCGATGTAGGTCTTGCGTGGCGGCGACGTGGCGGGCGATCCCTTTTTGGGCAGTTTGCCTTTGGATCTTGTAGACGGCTTTTTGTCCTTCTTCTTCTTGCGCTTCGGCTTGGGGGCGTCGGATGCGGTTTGCTTGGGCCGCCATTTCTCTTTGTTTTTCCCTCTCGGCTTTGGCTTGGGCGCAGCGCGATCATGAGGCTTGTTGCCGCCACGCGGCGGTTTCGGGTCGTGTGAGGTTGAGGCAAAGTCCGGCGCGGCGTCGAGACGTTTGAGAACGGCACCTGCTTCCAGCGTCATGTCCGGGCCGACGCCTTCGAGAAACCTGTCAGTGCTGGACGCCAGAATCTCGACATAGCTGATGTCGTGCTGAATCCGGATGGTGCCGATCACCTTGCTGGAAATATTTCCGACGCGGCACAGCATCGGCAGCAGCCAGCGGGGTTCGGCATTCTTTGACCGTCCGATCGAGATCGAGAACCAGACGCTTGGCCCGAACGGCTCCTGCGAGCGCGGTGTCCGTTCCCGCTCGGCGACATGCGGTGCGGCGGCGGACAATTCCTCAGGTGCCGACACACGCGCCGTGTGCAGTCGCAGGTAAGCGACGGCGATCTGTTCGGCACTGTGTCTGTCTACCAGCTTGTCAACGAAGCCCCGCTCGGCATCAGTGATCTCCTTTTCCCAGACAGGATTGGACAGCAGCCGTTCTTCATCCCTGGCCAGCACATCGTCGGCGGAAGGTGGTTCGGCCCATTCAGCGCGAACCTTGGCGCCTTGTAAAAGGCGTTCGGCCTTGCGGCGCAGCTTGACGGGTACAATCAGCGCGCTGACGCCCTTGCGTCCGGCCCGCCCGGTGCGTCCGGAGCGGTGCAGCAGGGTTTCTGAATTCGACGGCAGGTCGGCGTGGATCACCAGTTCCAGCTTGGGCAGGTCGATCCCGCGCGCTGCCACATCAGTGGCCACGCAGACCCGTGCGCGCCCGTCGCGCATGGCCTGCAGGGCGTGGGTCCGCTCGCTCTGGGTCAGTTCGCCGGACAGCGCCACGACAGAAAAGCCCCGGTTGGAAAACCGTGTCGTCAGCCGGTTGACGGCGGCGCGGGTATTGCAAAACACCAGCGCATTCTGCGCCTCGTAAAAGCGCAGCACGTTGATCACCGCGTTTTCTATATCGCGCGGACTGACATTGAGCGCACGGTATTCGATGTCGGTATGCTGGGTCTGTTCCCCTGTGGTGGTGACACGTACTGCATTGCGCTGGTATTTTTTTGCCAGCGTAGCGATTGCGCGCGGCACGGTGGCGGAAAACATCAGCGTGCGGCGCTGGGCAGGGGCTTCTCCCAGTATGAATTCCAGGTCGTCGCGAAAGCCGAGATCCAGCATCTCGTCGGCTTCATCGAGCACGATGGCGCGCAAATGGCCGGTGCGGAGAGAGCCCCGTTTTATATGATCGCAGAGCCGCCCGGGCGTGGCGACAACGATATGCGCACCCTTGTTGAGCGCCTGGCGTTCCGTGCGCATGTCCATGCCACCGACACATGATGTGACGACGGCGCCGGTTTTCTCGTACAACCACGCCAGTTCGCGCTTGACCTGCAAGGCCAGCTCGCGTGTCGGCGCTATGATCAATGCCAGTGGATCAGCGGCAGGCCCGAAACGTTCAGCTTCGCCCAGCAGCGTGGGCGCGATGGCCAGGCCGAAACCGACGGTCTTGCCCGATCCTGTCTGTGCCGAGACCAGCAGGTCAGCCTCGTCGAACTCCGGCTTGGCGACTTCCTTCTGTACGGGCGTGAGATCGGTGTATCCGCGCTGTTCAAGCGCGGCGGCGAGGGTCTTGATCATGGTGTTCACTTATCGCAATCGGTTGGGGGGAAGTGGCTCACCAACCCAAAGTCAAGGCAAGCCGCGATTACCGCAATACGCACCCAGGGTCCAAGCGTCGCGATGTGCTGGCAATAGCGCTGATCGCAGGGAATGTACAGGGTCGATCCTCGCAAGCCAGTTGCAAAGATACTTCCGTCATATCCTCTTTGCTGAAGTCAGCATCGTTGTTTCACGCCTTTGCGTGCGGTTTCAACGGCGGCTACGATCGCATCCAGCCCATCGGTCAGGGCCGCCGGCCCGGGTTGCAGGATAAGGGGTGATTTGATTTCGATAATGTTGCCATTTTGAACAGCGGGCATCTCCTGCCATCCGGGACGCGATGCAATGCGTTCAGGCCGGACTTTCTTTCCGCACCAGGATGCAAGAATGACAGCGGGCTTCGCCGCGATCACCTGAGCGGGATCGATGATGCGGTCTTTGGCTGCGGGCTGAAGCGCCTGGTCGGCAAATGCGTCGCGACCCCCGGCGACCTCGATCAACTCCGAAACCCAGCGGATGCCGGAAATCATCGGTTCATCCCATTCCTCGAAATAGACAACCGGTCTGGGTTTGCCCGAAGCGGCGGCGGCAATGCCTGCAAGCCGCGTCTCATAGGTAGTCGCCATGGCATCGGCCTGTTGCGGAACCCCGGTCAGCGCGCCGAGTGAGCGGATCATGGCGAGAATGCCGGCAATATCGCGCTGATTGTAGCCGAGCACCGCAACGCCTTGCCGCAGAAGGTCGGCTGCGATGTCGGCTTGCAGATCGGAAAAGGTCAGCACGAGATCCGGCTCAAGCGCCATGATCTTGGGTATGTGTGCCGAGATGAAGGCCGATACACGCGGCTTTTCCTTGCGCACCCGGGCGGGGCGCACCGCATAACCTGACACGCCGACGATCCTGTGCTCCTGACCGAGAAGGTAGAGCGTCTCAACGGTTTCCTCGGTCAGGCAGACAATGCGTTCGGGCGGGAAGCGGTTCATGCGGTATCGCTGCGCGATTTGAAGGGATCGGGAAGGCGGTCATTGGTGCCATACATTTTGCGCCAAACATGGAGCCGGCACCTCAGCACACGATCTAGAGAATTTTCTGGCCGGTCTTGGCCCAGTCGGCCGTAAACGCTTCAAGGCCCTTGTCGGTCAGCGGATGCTTTACCAGTGCCTTAAGGGTGGCTGGCGGCACGGTTGAGACATCTGCCCCGGCAAGGGCTGCCTGCTTGACGTGGTTTACCGTGCGGATCGAGGCAGCCAGGATTTCAGTGCGGAAATCGTAATTGTCGTAGATTTCGCGGATTTCCTCGATCACCTCCATGCCGTCAAGCCCGATATCATCGAGACGGCCGATAAACGGCGAAATGAAGGTGGCACCGGACTTGGCCGCCAGCAAGGCCTGATTGGCATTGAAGCACAAGGTGACATTGACCATGGTGCCTTCGCCGGTCAGCGTGCTGCAGGCTTTAAGGCCGTCCCATGTGAGCGGCACCTTGACGGTTACATTGCTGGCGATTTTTGCCAGATGGCGGCCTTCGGCAATCATGCCTTCAGCATCGAGTGCCACTACTTCCGCCGACACCGGTCCGGGGATCATCTTGCAGATTTCCGCAATGGTTTCCTTGAAATCGCCGCCGGCTTTGGCCACCAGCGAAGGATTGGTGGTGACACCGTCGAGCAGGCCCATGGAGGCGAGTTCGCGAATCTCATCAAGGTCGGCAGTATCGGCAAAGAATTTCATGGGGAAGGTCCGTTCATTGATCACGTTTGGCGGGAACCTAGCACCGGCATCGCGGCAAGCCAATGGCGAACTGGCGGTTCGCTTGCCGGAGTTGATCCGCGCGCGCGTTTGCGCCAGCTTGGTTGTCATATGACAACCGATTCCACAGTTCAGGTATTGCTGCCGCTGGCGCTGGGTGATGCCTACACCTACCTGGTGCCGGACACCATGGCGCTGGGTCCGGGTGACTATGTGCGGGTGCCCCTGGGACCGCGCCAGGTCATCGGTGTGGTCTGGGACGTCGGCGGAGACGTACCGGATGTGGCAAAGCTTCGCGCGGTCAGCGAAAAATATGACACACCTGCCATGCCGGAACTGCACCGGCAGTTCATCAACTGGGTGGCGCAGTACTATCTTGAGCAGCCGGGCTCTGTCCTGCGCATGGCGTTGCGGGTGCCGGAGGCGCTGGGCGCGGCGCGCCAGCAGATCGCTTACCGGGCGTCGGGTCAGCAACCATCGAAACTGACCGCACAGCGCACGCGGGTTCTGGACGTGGCAAATGATGGACTGGCCAGGCGTGCGCCCGAACTTGCCCGCGAAGCTGGCGTCGGTGCGTCGGTTGTAAAGGGCCTGGTCAAGGCGGGCGCGCTGGAAGCCGTCACGCTGCCCGCCATGGCAGCATTTGCAGAACCGGACCTGAACCATCACCGGGTTGAGTTGTCGGACAGCCAGACGCTGGCGGCGGCTGAACTGCGCAAGGCGGTCACGGCGCGCCGGTTTTCGGTGTCGTTGCTGGATGGCGTTACCGGATCGGGCAAGACGGAAGTTTATTTCGAGGCGATGGCGGCAGCTCTTGCGCAAGGCAGACAGGTGTTGCTGCTGTTACCGGAAATCGCGCTGACGGGACCGTTCCTGCGCCGCGTTGAGGAGCGTTTTGGCGTGCCGCCGGCGGAATGGCACTCCGCGGTGCGTCCCAGAGAGCGCGAGCGGGTCTGGCGCGGTGTGGCAAGCGGTGAGGCGCGCATTGTGTTAGGCGCGCGCTCGGCACTGTTTCTGCCGTGGCAGCGGCCTGGCCTGATCGTGGTGGACGAGGAACACGAACCAGCCTTCAAACAGGCCGAAGGGGTCAACTATCACGCCCGTGATATGGCTGTGCTGTATGGGTCCCTTGGAGGGTTTCCGGTGATCCTTGCGTCGGCAACGCCGTCACTGGAATCACTCTGGAATGCCGGCAAGGGTCGTTATGGCCATGTTCGGCTCGAGGCCAGGTACGGCAAGGCGCAATTGCCCGATGTCCGCCTGCTCGACATGCGTACAGAAAAAATGCCGTCCGGCGAATGGATGGCGCCGGCCCTGACTGAAGCGGTGGCTGAAACGCTGGGCAAGGGCGATCAGGCCTTGCTGTTTCTGAACCGGCGCGGCTATGCGCCGTTGACGTTGTGCAGGACATGCGGGTTCCGGCTGGCCTGCCCGCAATGTGCAAGCTGGCTGGTCGAGCACAGATTCCGGGGCAGGCTGGTCTGCCATCATTGCGGGCATGAGGAGCCGGTGCCGGACGAATGTCCGTCATGCGGCAACGAAAACACGCTGGTGCCATGCGGGCCGGGTGTCGAGAGGCTGGCAGAAGAGGCGGCCCAGCGATTTCCCGATGCGAAGATTGCGATCCTGTCGTCTGACCTGTCACGCGGTGTGCTGCTGCGTGATACCCTGCGCGACATTGCGCGCGGTGACTACAACCTCATCATCGGGACGCAGCTTGTGGCCAAGGGGCATCATTTCCCGCACTTGACCCTGGCAGGTGTGATTGATGCCGACCTGGCACTGGAGACAACGGATCCGCGCGCCGGTGAACGGACCTGGCAGATGCTGGCCCAGGTGTCCGGGCGCGCAGGGCGCGGCGACAAGACCGGCCGAGCCCTGGTGCAGACCTACATGCCGGACCACCCTTTGATGCAGGCACTGGCAGCCGGTGACCGTGACGGTTTCCTGGCCCATGAGAGCGACATCAGGGAACGCGCCATGCTGCCGCCGTTCGGGCGTATGGCCGGCATTATCATATCAGGCAGCGACCGGAACGAAACCAACCGGTTTGCGCAGAGCCTTTTGAGAACCGTGCCGGACGCCAAGGACGTGCAGGTGCTGGGGCCTGCACCTGCGCCCTTGTCCATGGTGCGCGGACGTCACCGGTTTCGATACCTGGTGATGTGCGCGCGCGATGTGGACATCCAGGCCTATCTTCGCCAATGGCTGGGCGGGATCAAACCCAGAGGCTCGCTCAGGCTGGCAATCGATGTCGACCCCTACAGCTTCCTCTAGACCGAAAAAATTCTAGAGCAGCACTGGACCAACACCGCCGGTATAGCCGAGGCCCGGGGTTGACGGCCTGAACCGGTCGCGGCGGTACTTGTCGGAATTGCCGCGCTTGACTTCGACCGAGTCGGCGTATTTCTTGGCTGCTTCCGGCAGTTTCTTGGCGTAGATTCCGGCATTGTAATAGGCGACAGATCCCCGGTTCAGGGCCTTGCGCAGATAGCGCAGACCATAGTGCAGGTTGGTGTCGGGATCATACAGATCGCTGCAGGTCCCCTTGTATCCGATGCCGCGTGCGGTCTGGCACTTGAGCTGCATCAGGCCAATCTCGCCGGCAGCGCCGGTCACGTTGGGACGAAAGCTGGATTCCTGAAGAACGACAGCCAGTGCGGTATCAATCGGTACATCGGCTCCTTCAGCGTGAACATGTATTTTTGCCAGGATCACCTGGCGGGGCCGCTTTATCTTGGTCCGCGTGATGCTGGCAGCGGCTTTGGACGCCTTGCCGGACGGATTTTCGATGATCCGGTTATAGAGTTTTGCCGCTGCTGTACCGTGTGCAGCAGACAAACTGATATCTGTGGCAGCCTCGTGTGGATGGGCTGCTGCGGTGAGTGGCAAGCAAACTGATGCCGCCAGCGCGATTGCGCTGAACAATTTCCTTGATGTCATGTGAAATATACTCCGGTAATTTTTGCCGCGTCCGGGTGCGCATATGGCAACCGCGATTACGCGTGCCAGCAATTGGCTGGCAGAATTTTCCCTTGTTGATCGATAGTTACAGTCACCTGGATACGCCGCCTGTGTGACTGTCTCTGGCCGTCTGGCGCAAGCAATAGTGAAATGCCTAGGCTTTATTTGGAACCTGTATGGACAGTTTCAAGGCAACAATATGTCTGCGATTGCGGCAATCCGCCGCCATGTCACAGTTGCGCCACGCATATGCCTGTGCTAGAT